>NZ_AXVB01000030.1:0-47051 GCF_000482345.1 Bacillus sp. UNC437CL72CviS29
TCTACAACGACAATCAATGAAAAATGGGTAACGGATATTACCTATATTCACACGCAAAAAGATGGTTGGTGTTACCTTGCATCTGTCATGGATTTGTATTCTAAAAAAATTGTTGGATATTCATTTTCACGAAATATGACAACGAATCTTGTGGTAAAAGCGTTAGAAAACGCTTACTATGCACAGAAACCACCAGAAGGTCTCATTCTACATACTGACTTAGGAACACAATATACAAGTCAAGAATTCCAAACGATACTCGCGAACTATAAAATCACCCCCTCTTTTAGCAAAAAAGGGTGTCCATATGATAATGCTTGCATAGAATCGTTTCATGCCACTTTAAAGAAAGAAGAAGTATATCGTACAAAATATGTCACATTTAAACAAGCAAGCTTAGCATTATTTCAATACATCGAGGGATGGTATAACCGCAAGAGGATTCATAGTAGCATTGGTTATAAAACTCCTCAAGCAATAGAAGATCTAGCTAAAAAAGTAGCTTAGATTTAACTTTTTTGTGTCCAAAATATTGACTCAAATCCAGCGTTTTTCTTCATCTTTTATATATGGTAAGAGTTCAAATATACATATGTTTGTCATTTTATCGTTAATGTATTCTGGTTTTTCATGTCCTCTTAAATAGATAAAGACTAACTTTTCGCAATGGTCTTTGTATTTGTTATGTGTGTTTGATGTAAACCATGTCCAATAGGATAATTTTGAATCTATCCATAATTCTTGATTAGGTGATGACTTAAATAAGTTGTGTAAGTTATTGTCCATATTGGTTATTTTAAAGTCTGGTATAATCCAAAAATCATCACTTATATATGTTCTTTCTTGTGTTATATAGGTAACTGATAAACAATCAAAAACTTTTTCTATAATCTTTTCTAGTATCAGACCTTTGCTTCTTTCAAGTGGATTGTCCATAATGATTGATGTATAATCTATACCAAATTCATTTAAAGCGTTATAGTATGAACCAAAATAATTCACACAAGATTTATATACTTCACTATGATTGTTAATTAAATACATAGGCGTTAAACTGATTCCTTCATTATGAAGGTCTAATAATTTATTTTTCACTTTTTCTTTAGACCATACTTTTCTTTTTGTAATATTGTAGTAGTCAATTCCAGCCTGTTTAACCCCTTCTTCATAAGAATTAAAATACCATTTACATGCGTGATCTAATTCATTGTATTTTTCGGAAACGTATTTGGAGGTTAAATCTTCACCTTTATCGTGTAGTGATTTAATTTCATTTAAAATTTTTTCTTTTGACCATGTTTTTGTTTTTCTAATATCATCATAGTTTAAATTTATTGACTCGATAGCAATTTTATAAGAACCAAAAACGCGCTGGCAACTTGCATGCAAATTTCTATATTTTTGTTGCATGTTTTGAGATGATATATCTTCACCCTTTTCATATAGATTTCTTAACTCGTTTTGTATGTCTAGGGGAGTGAGTTTTTTAACTTGTGATATATCGTTATAATTAATACCCAAATGTTCAATTGTATTTTTATATGAACCATCATATAAAACTGTGCAACATTTAATGAAGAAACTTGTGGACCTGGACATGATCAAGCAGATAGCTATGAAACGAAAAAAAGATATGCTTCAAACTGCTAATGCAATTATTGTTCAACCTATTGTGGAAGAAGTGTCCGACAGGAAATCTGCTAAAAGTCCTACAAAGTGTCCGACCATTAAAACAACACCTGTTTCCTTAAAACAAAATATAAAAGATATAAACAAACGTAATAGTAATGAGAATAGCAATACCACTGAAGAGAATATTAAACAAGCTGATTTTGTTGCTCACTGGGTACCAGAACGTTTTGTTTCTTTAGTTAGCTCTTTTTATTCTGAATCAAAAACAATTCAAGAACTGTGGAAGGTCGTAAGACAGTGCAATAAAGTTACAAACTTCTCTACAGGTAATAAAGCATTTACTAAAGATCAGGAGCTTACTATTGGCTTAAAAGCTATCAAAGAGTTTGTTATGAAAATTAAATCTGGAACAAAAATGAAGAATGGTAAATTCGCTTATTTCAACGGGATTGTAAATAACTTAATGGACAAGTATTACTTTGATCGGGATTTTATTGGGAGCATAAAAAAACAAAATGCTAAACATTTGGAATTCAAAAAGTAAGGGGGAAATTCATATTATTTATCTGATTTATATTATGGTACAATATGTTAATTAATTACAATACTTTCTAAAAGGGGAATGCATAATGAAAGGAACGAAACTCGTATCATTAGCAATACCGATTCTATTATTAGTAGGTTGTAGTACAGAAAAACAAGAAATGAAACCGAATTCGATGAATGTATCTGATTTAAAGATAGAAAAAACTTCTACTACTAAAGGTGACTACGATGACGATTCTAGAGTACAAATATCTAGAGACGGTAAGGAGTTATTAGGTGAGTGGGGTAGTTACGTTGGTGACAAGTTCTTTGTGGGTTTAGACTTTAAAAGTGATGGTACATATGGTGCTTATGATAATAGTGGTAAAACTTCAAAAGAAGAAAACAACATGAAGGGTAAATGGAAGTACGATTATGACAATAAGCAAATCATCTTTACCATTGAAGAGACGGCTGGTGATGACAGACCAATAACTGATTATAGACCAGAAATAAAATATAAAGTTGACTTCTTTAGAGCAGGACAGTTAAAGATAATAGATGAAACAGGTAGTCCATTAAACGTAGAAAGAAAATCTAAATAATCAATATCAAAGGGGTATATGTTGATGAGAGCAAAGAAACTAATAACGTTAGCACTACCAATCATGTTATTAGGTGGTTGTGCAACAGACAAAGCAGAGAAGAAAGACTACAAAATGCAAATGGCTTATCAGATGAAAGACATTTCAGAAGAGTCAAAAGTTATTAATGACATCTTAACAAGTCAGAAACCAGTAGAAGAAAAAGCAAAAGAGTTTAAAGAGAAGTCGAAACCTCTTTTAGAAACAGCAGAGAAAGTTAAGAAGTTAGAACCAGGTGAAAAGTATAAAGACGTACAATCTCTTCTAAATGAATCTATGGATTTAATAAAAGAGTCTGTAAGTCAAACTCAAGACGGTTTAGATAAACAAGACCGAGTTCTTCTCAATCAAGGGTTACAGACTATGTCTAACTCATCTAAACGTATAGTTGAAGCACATAAGAAATTAAAGGAAATGGGTGAAGCAAATTAAGTAGAAAGGGGTATATAACAATGAAACACAAATTATTAGCAGTAGCAGTACCAATCATGTTAGTAGCAGGGGGTAGGTTGTTCTAAAGACAATGCAGAAAAAAAGAAGACTGATAGTTTACAAGTAGCAGTAGATTATAAAACTTCTATACTTGACTTAAGTAAAGCGTTAGAAAGCAAATTATCTACAGAAGAATTAAAAGAGTTACTTATGAATACTAAAGTTTAATACATAGTAAAAAAGTGCACCTCCAATTGTTAAGTGTGTCTAACAATTGGGGTGCACATCAAATTAAGAGCCGGCACTTTTTTATCGAATCCATCTAATATAAGACTCGTCGAAATAAATCCAACCTTTATCTTTAATGTAAACCCAATCTTTATTTTCTCTTAGTTCAACTTCCCATTGTCCAATGCAAATACGACTCCTAACACCACTGTCAGCAATGGAATAGTGGAAGCATTCTAATTCGTCTTTATTGTTCCAGATTACACCTTTAGTTTTACCATCTTTTTCGATTACGAATAAAATATTACTAAGATATTCGAATGATAAAATTTTATTACCTGATTTTATGGATATCTATTAAATTCTGTATTTGTTAGTGAAGGATTTGCCAATAAAAAAGGAGATTTTAAAATGATAATAAATGATGTGGTTTTTGGAGAGCTTGAATATAATTATGGGTGGTCTAAGGATACTACAATTAATTTTTTTGGAAATGAAGTCGAAATAGCATTGATGGTCGATGGTGATGAGGATGGTAAATTTGATGAAGAGCAATATACAGCATATACCTCACTGATGCAAAATTGGGAACACTTACAAAAAAGTTTTTTGCAACCAATATTAGACTATTACAAACAAACACGACATGAACTAGGTTATGATATTGAAGTAAATGAGAATTATCCATTAGTTGAAATAACTGATCAAATACTAGAAATGATAAGTTTAGATGGAATTGTTGTTTCATATGCGGATATTTTTGAAGGTCGAGATATCGGAATTACATTTAATTGTACATGGGACACAGAAAATGGACTAGGGCTTCGTCTATTAAATGAAAAAGTGACGGAAGTGGGTTACCAAGATGTTGCAATTTGAATATGGAATTTGTTAATAGGGACTAATAGAGAAAGACTAATGAATTATGAACACTGGGGAACAATCTACATATAGCTTAGATATTCTTTTCAAATATAAACCTGAAGAAAAAGAAGGTACCTATATAAATTGAGCAAGAATCTAAGAGATGTTTTTAAAGGTAACTGACAAACATGTTTTAATAAATTTACAAGGTTTATTCCAACTTGAATGATGAGGAGGAACGAGCCTTTTTTTATGGCAAAAAACAAAGGAGGAAAAGGAAAATTTGACGGCTGAAACTGATGGGGATTTGAAATAAAGTTTAACAGTACTCCAACAGAAGTCCCCTTCCTCAAGCGCGTGCAGGACATAATCCAGTGGTAGGGAGGGGATGAATGTTGGTCGTGCACAGCACGAAGTTTTCGTTTCCTTTTTTTGTAACTTCATGTATACTAGTATCAACACGAACGTATATTCGTTTTTGTTTTAGGGATTTGAACCACTACAATGAAAAAAGAGGAAGGTGATGACAATGTTGCTGAGCCAAAAATATAAAATTTTCCCAACGAAAGCACAGAAAGAAATGTTAGAACGTTGGCTACAATATTGTCGTCAAACCTATAACTCTGCTCTTTTAGATAAACAGAGAAAATAAGCAATTGTATACACATTCTGACATGCAAAAGCAACAAGTAATCGATAAGAAGAGATATCCTTTTCTGAAAGAAGTGCCATCACAGCCCTTACAAGAAGTATTTTTACGACTCAAAAAGGCATATGATGGCTTTTTGAGTGGGGATACAAACTATCCCAAATTGAAAACGTATAAAGACTATAATAGTCTCACTTTCCCTCAATTTGGATTCAAATCGAATGGGAAACACCGCTTTGCGATGTCATTTGCAGATAACGGCAATTTATATAACAAACAATTAGGAGAAATAGAGATTCATCTGCATAGGCTGATAGAAATTCTTTCATATAGAATAAAAACTGATTTGATAAATTAGTGTCATTTCGGTTTTTTGTTGCCTTTTTTGACACGCGATATCCGTATCAAACGTGTTTGTACCACCACTGAAGAAATCAACTTTAAAATGGTATGAAACGACTCAATACCATCATTGCGAGCATTATAAGATGAAAGATAGCGCAGCAGGTGTAACTGGATGAAGTAGAAAGTGAGGGAGATAGAATGTATATAAGTAAATTAAAAAATATAATTAAACCCAATAATTAAACCCAATAATGATTTATTAGATACATACATTAAAGAAAAATGGGATGAGATTGAATTCATATTAGGAATCAAGCTACCAACAGATTATAAAAAAATTATAAATACATCTGGAGTTGGAAGTATAGATGAATTTTTATTGGTTCTAAATCCATTTACCCAAAATATGAATTTAAATCTAATTGAAAAAGGTAAAGAAATTAGAGAAGCATATATTGTATCAAAGAATGCGTTTCCAGAAGATTTTGCGCATGATGTTTTTCCAACTGGGGGTGGATTATTGCCATGTGCAATAACAGATAATGGGGACGAAATTTACTGGTTAACATCTAATATAGGTGATGAATGGCATATAGTTGTATATGAATCAGGGTCAGCAAGCTATTATGAATATTATATGGGTTTAGCTGAGTTTCTATATAAAATTCTAACAAAGGAAGTAGAATGTTTCGCTTTCCCAGATGATTTTCCAGGAGATGAGTGTGAGTTCATAGTATAAATTATTTAGGCGGTATTAGATGGGGAATTTAGAATGGAAGTATGCGGATGATCCGATTACTGAAGAAATTGTTGGGAAAATAGGTCAAGCAATGGGGATTAAACTTCCGAAAGATTATATCGAGTGTGTAAAGGTGAATCATGGGGCTAATGTAGTAGCGTATTGTTTTGATGTTGAAGGAATAGAAAGAGTCTTTGGTTCATTACTTTCGTTTGATGAGGGAAGTAGTGATTACATCGTAACAGATTATGATAACTATCGTGCTACTTTACCTAATGGTGTAATTCCTTTTGGCATTGATCCAGCGGGGAATTTAATATGTTTTGATTATAAAAATCATAACGAAAATCTCATTGTTATCTTTTGGGAGCATGAAGGTGTGATGTATGGGAAAAAGAAGAACTGATGGAAGGTGAAGGGATTACAGTAGGAGAAGCAGAGGAAGTAGCAAGAGGAAATGTATTTTATGTGGCAAGTACTTTCACTGAGTTTTTAAAAAAAATGTATGATTCATGATAGTTAAAATAAAAGATGACAGATACTTATGATCGTTTTCATTTGTCAAAAATAAATATGTAAGTGTTTCTACAATTGTTAAGGGATGTGTGTGAATGGAAGAGTTTTATCACTCTAAAAAGAAGAAAATACGAGGGTGGAAACGACATAAGAGAAAGATAGAAAGATGGAAGCAAAATGTAATCGACATAGATATGAATTACATTCGTGAGCATCAAAGAGATTATGCAAAGTTGTGGATTCATCCCTTTTATTCTTTAGTCCGTAGAAATCCTCCTAATTGGTATAACCGTTTATTATTAAATGAAATGATAGATGTATATCTAAACTGGTATGAAAAAATGACAATGGAAGATGAAAACTTTTACCTGAAAATTTGGTTATATGAACCAGATTTTATAAGTTCTCAAATTGTCGTTTCTTACAAGGAGTGTATAAATACTTACAATGATACCTTTGACAAAAACCTTACCACGAAGAAATTTCCATTTCATAAATATGAATCATTAAAGGATAAATTAACTTTGTTTGATTGGGAAGCTCACATTGATACCGAAATGTATTGGGATGAGGAACTAAAAGAAGATATAGTAACAGGATTTAGAACAAAAGACGAGGTAAATGAAATAATAAATAAGGCCTATAAAATTCAGAAGATTAAGCTCAGTGATGGAGATGACGTTCTTTATAAGGTTAATGTTGGGGAAGTTTGGTTGGGAACACTAAAAAAAGGTCTTTGTAAATTGTTAGAAAATCAAAGAGGGAGAAGCTTTAGGAGGGAATGAAAGTGAATGTTTTGCCTAATAAATTAAACCAAGTTCTTGAAGAAGATATTTATAAACGTAAAGATAAGAAAAAAGTGAAAGAGGCCTTAATTAGCTTAGGTGTAGAAGTATCTGATGTATTCAGTGGATTTTATGATCGATATGCTGGCCCTTTTTGGGAAGAGCACGTTCCCTACGAGTTGTTAGATATTGTAGATGAGGAGAACAATATTCAATCAAATACAATGATTGCTCGAAATGAGCATGGATTTCCTAAAAAGTATCTAGTTTTAAGTGAAATGTCAGCAAATGCTGTACTGATACTTGATAGTGTAACTGATCGAGTTTATTCGGTTCATTTTGAAGGCGGAGATGAGCTGCTTTTAAGTGGAGAGTTAAAGGAAACTTGGTCAACATTTTATGTGTTTTTAAAAGAATATTTTAACTGTTAGCTAGGGAATAAGTTAATGTCAAATAGAATGATTGTAACTACTTAGCCACTCTATGAAAAACTGACAGAAAAGCATTTTTTTAAATGGTCGAAAGCGTCTGGCCATGCGTGAAACGGACAATTCCTTTTTCTGCCACGTGCAAAGTTCAAACAAAGAGAGAAAAGAAGTAGTAGGTTATTTTTTATTCAGCATGGCGGCGACTTGTGTGTTGGAAAGTCAAGTTGGATTTATATATATCATATATTTTTAGAAACGTATGTTCGCATAAATGTTAATATGCTATACTAGTAATGTAAATATATTCCGTATATTGTACAAAACGGTTTATCCCGCATTAACGGGCAGTAATACTCCCGCCTCAAAATTCAGCGAAAGCATTGTCCAGCTCTAGCGGCTAGAATCTCCGGTCGTTTCGCCCCCTCGGACGAGGCAAAAAGCGCCTCTCTGTCGGGGGCTCCAACGTCCTGCGATTCTAAGCGAGCCGCTTCCGCTTTTCTTAAGAAGTTAGGCGGGAGATAAACTGCCCGTAAAAGCCCGATTGGTGAGGGCTGATAATCAGTGGGGATGAAGAAAATCCCCCACTGATTAAAGTTTCACTTTATCGCAATTAAGTGTTTTGGAATTAGAGATTTCAGATATATGAAAAAATAAGCGTTATCATTTTTATATTATGTAATTAACTATAAGTTGCAGTGATGAGCTTATAAAAGAACTAGGGAGGCAGAGAAGATGGCAGTCAGTACATATCAGTTGTTTCAGCACCTTAATATGACAGGGGCACAAGAGGATTTGGCAATGCGTTACTTGCAGACGAGAGACGAGGAAGTTTTAAAAGATATAGAACGAGCGACCATTCGCGACAAGAAGCGAAATGATTTTGCTCGGCAGTTCATGAATGATTTTGAGAAAACGTATAAGCAAGATCCAGTCTTTTTTAGGTTATTTTATCATTTGCTTGAGGATCAATTATTGAATGTTCTTATTGTTCGTTTTTCAGAAGTAAGCTTTCCAAAAATGAAGGTGTATTTAGAAAAAAGCAGTCTTTCACTTGATCTTCTTGTAGCTGCTGCTTGTAAGCAGTTAACAAAGCTTTCAGGCTCCGTTAACGATGCAGATGTATTCCTTAGAGAGTTAATTAAGGAGAATCCAGCGTACATAGAAGAACGATTACAAGTACTAACAGGGCAGTCAAAATTGCTTTTACTCCTACTTATGTTTGATACAGACTATGAGAGATTTCATGCCTACCAGCCTTTATTGGAGGAAGAATTACAAGAACATGCGAAATTTATATTGCACTTTGGCAGAACGCGAGAGCAGATGGAAGAAGTACAAAAGCAGATAGATATAGCACAAGAACAGGTAGACGTAGAGCAACAGCAGATAGAAGCAGTTAAAAGATATGTTCAAGGTGAAACCGTCAGCAAGGTTGCTATCGGTTCATCGTTACCGGATTTAACTTGGTGGCTTTTATTTAGTGTGCAGCAGTATTCTGATGTTGCAAGACGGTATATTGACTTGTTGGCGAAATATTCTGTTAATAATTTTGTCTTTTATGCGACGGATCATGCATGCGGTGTTCTCAAACAGTCCTGGTACTATATGAGAAGAACGGTTCTAAGTAAACCATCGTATGAAACGCTTCGAAGCTTATGCGAACAATTTGGTGTGTCAGAGGAAAGAATCCTTGCCTACCATCTTGCTCAGCATAATCTAGAATATGCTGATTTTGAGAAAAGCTATGAATATCAATTACTGTTTCGCATGTTGGAAGAGCAACCAGAATTTATCCAGCGCATATTGCAATATTTGAGTAAAAGTCATTATATTTTCGTGTCAGCACTTTTGGAGGAAAAAGGATACGAATTAAATAAGAATAAAGTGCGCGAAGAGTTTTTGACGGTTGCCTTACAGTCGAAAGTATCTGAGATACGCAATCTATATCGCGACTATTTAGTTGGTAAAGTGTCACTTGAAGATATGATGCAAGTGTTCCAAGAGCCGAAATATAAACATAAGCGTTGGAGAATGCCTGTTTTAGAAATTGCGGCCCTTTGGGATACAGAGGAAGCTACGAAGAGGGAAGCAGTGCTTAGTCTTCAGTTTGCAAATAGCTATAGCCGTAGTTTATATGAACTTTTACGGCGGTATTCTCTGACGGGACATTCGCCAGAACAAATGTTTGAGGATATTCTTTCCTATGGCTTACCTAAGGAGAGGCTCGTTTCCTATTCAGTGGTACAAGCTTTGGGGCACGGTGAGAAGGGGAAAGAAGCGAAGGAAGCACTTATTCGTTTTTTTGTAAAAGAACGGGCATATGTGACAGAAAAATTTGCTGAATATAGTATAGAGGAACGAATTTTTATTTTGGATGAGCTGGCAAAAGATGATGTTGTTAAAACACGTCCCCTTCTTATTCAAAGTCTTGGAGATTCCTCTAAAAAAATACGTACCGCTGCAGTCGAGCTTCTTACAAAGGATGAAGCAGCAGCAGAGGATGTAGCAAAGGAACTAAGTAATAAAAAGAAAACTATACGAGAACAGGCAATGCGCATACTTTTATTCTATAAATCTGAGAAATATACACAACTTGTGGAGCAAGCTTTACAAGAAAAGAAAAATGCTTCCT
This sequence comes from Bacillus sp. UNC437CL72CviS29, assembly GCF_000482345.1. Classification (NCBI taxonomy): domain Bacteria; kingdom Bacillati; phylum Bacillota; class Bacilli; order Caryophanales; family Bacillaceae; genus Bacillus; species Bacillus sp. UNC437CL72CviS29. Next base: position 10,420 of record NZ_AXVB01000030.1, read on the forward strand.
TGATGGAGGAATTTGCTCATTTACTTAACGGTGCAGAATTAGACGGAGCACCAGGAAGTGTGGAAGCCCTTTGTATGCGTGTTTTAACGCCGCAAAAAAGAAACGCACTCGTGCAGTGGCTCGGATTTGAACCACAAATTCGTCTTCGAGATTCCGATGCAATTGCAGATGCAACGCTTCCGCTTGCTTATTTTCAGCAGTATGTATCGGAGTCCGTAATTGAGAAAAAGGAAGCGGCGGAAGTGATAGGTGCGGCTTTGAATGAACAAGATTTGAAAGAAAATATACAAGCGATCTATCAGCTGTGGATTTCTCAAGGGGCGGAGGCGAAGAAGCGCGGTATTCTTTCGATGTACGGCATTCATAGTGATGATGAAATGGCGCTGCTGCTCAAAAAGCAGATTGATGAGTGGGCTGTTGGCATGCGCGGAGCTATCGCTGCTGCAGCTGTTCAGGCGTTGGCGTTGTCTTCGTCACATCTTGCACTTATGACGATTAATACTATGGCATTCAAATATAAACATAAACAGGTGCGTAATGCTGCGAAAGAAGCGTTGAGTCTCGCTGCTAAAACACGCGGTATAACAGAAGAAGAGCTAGAAGATCAGCTTGTTCCGGACCTTGGTTTTAATAAACGCGGTGAAAAGACAATTGATTACGGAAGCAGGACGTTTACTGCCTATTTAACGCCAAACTTGAAAATTGAATTAAAAACAGAAGAAGGAAAACGAATAAAGTCGCTTCCGAAACCAAATGCAAAAGATCATACGGAAAAGGCAGAAGAGGCTAAGGCGGAGTTATCGTCTATAAAGAAACAGCTTCGAAGCATCATTAGTATGCAAACGCTGCGTCTTGAAATGGCACTTTCTCTTAATCGCTATTGGTCGCAACATACGTGGAAGTCTCTGTTTGTGGAAAATCCAATTATGCAGCAATTTGCTATCTCGCTTATTTGGGGCGAGTATAAAGAAGGGAAATTGTTTGCGATGTTCCGTTATATGGAGGACGGCACGTTCAATACGATTGAAGAAGAAGAGCATGAACTTACGCCAGACACTGTTATCGGTCTGATCCATCCGCTAGAATTGTCCGAAGAGGAACGGGAATTATGGAAGGAACAACTAGAAGATTATGAAGTTGTCCAGCCATTCCCGCAAATTTCCCGCGAAGTATTTCGTGCGAAGGAAGATGAGGAAGTAACTGTGGAACGGTTTGCTGGCATTCAAATCAATGGTCGTTCGCTGTTTGGTAAGTTGACGAAGTACGGCTGGAATCGCGGACCGGTTGAAGATGCTGGTGTGTACCATACTTTCTATAAGGAAGAAACGCGCACAGGATTAGGAGCGGAGCTTGCATTTGAAGGCGCCCCAGTTGGATATGAAGAAGAGGACGATGTATGTTTATTTGAAATTCAATTTTATAAAGCAGGCACAGTGAACCGCGGTTCATACTCTTATGACGAAGTTGATGCTACAAGACGCATCGTGCCAAAACAAGTACCTGAACGATTTTTCAGCGAAATTTTATATGATATAAAACGGACGACAGAATCGAATCTCGGCCGTGATGAAAACTGGCGCAGTAAGCGATAAGAAAGGAAATGACATATGCAGTCTATTAAACCATTAATGGAAGAATTATATGAAGTAGAATTGAATGCTTTAGAAGCGAATGATTCGTTTCCAAAACCAGCTAACTGGCGGTTGTCACCACGCGCGGTTCGTACGTTTATTATCGGACAAGAAGAGCCGCTTCTTTGGCAGGGTCAAGAAGTAGAAATTAGTCGTAAATTTTACGGTAATGATGCGCTTGTGGAACGAGCTATTGTCACATTAGCCGGGAATCGCGGACTTATGCTAATCGGGGAGCCAGGAACAGCAAAGACGATGTTAAGTGAGCTGCTTTCTGCTGCGATATGCAGAAATAGTCGTAACACTGTACAAGGAACAGCCGCTACGATGGAAGATACGATTAAGTACTCATGGAACTATGCACTTCTTCTTGCGAAAGGGCCTGTAAGAGAGGCCCTTGTGCCAGGTCCCCTTTTCGTTGGTATGGAACAAGGGATATTAACTAGATTTGAAGAGTTGACGCGCTGCCCGCAGGAAGTGCAGGATTCGTTGATCAGTGTTCTGAGCGATAAGGTATTGAACATTCCGGAGTTTGGGGAGCAGGGAATTCTTGCGGCAAAGCCTGGATTCAATATTATTGCGACTGCCAATACGCGCGATCGCGGCGTGAATGAAATGAGTAGTGCATTGAAGCGTCGTTTTAATTTTGAAACAGTGCATCCAATTAAAGACGTAAAGCTTGAAGCGAAAATTATAGAGTCGCAAGTGACGCGCTTATTAGGAGCTTCTGGCATCGTACCAGAAGTGGATCGGACGGTTGTTCAGCTATTGGCGACTGTTTTCCATGAATTGCGAGAAGGCGTGACTGCAGAAGGAAAACGAATTGATCAGCCTTCTTCTGTTATGAGTACCGCAGAGGCAGTATCGGTATATTATCAAAGTGCAATGGATGCGTATTATTATGGAAGCGGACAGGTGAAGATGGATGCACTTGTTCGATATTTATCTGGAACGATTGCGAAAGAAAACAAGGAAGACTTAGAAAAGCTGCGCAGTTACTTTACAAGCATCGTCAAAGCGCGAAGTCAAGTAGGAGGAGAGGCATGGAAGTCGTTTTTCGAAGCTCGCAATCAGCTGAAGTAAACACATTATTTCAAAGGGCTTACAATGTAAACAACAACGTCGTATACGTGCCGATTCGCCATCATAGTCCTGCATGCTCTTTTCATGTACAAAAGATCGTCGAATTATATAAACCGGATGCAATTCTTATAGAGGGGCCGATTGATTGTAATCCGCTTATTCCGCATATCGTGAGTGCTGAGAGTGAGGCTCCGATTTGTATATATTGCAGTTATGATGATAAACCGGATGTGCTTGAAAAAGGAGAGAGCGGAAAGTACCGTGCGTACTATCCCTTTCTCGACTATTCACCGGAACTTGTCGCGCTTCGGGAAGGAGCTGCGCGCAACATTCCAGTTTCATTTATTGATCTTCCCTATAAAGAATATTTGTATGTAACGAAAAACGAGGAAGAGCAGGGGAAGTATGATGAACAATATTTCCGGCACAGTCAATATGTCCGTATGCTCTCAGAAAGAACGGGTTGCCGAAGCTTTCATGAATTTTGGGAGAAATACTTTGAATTGCAAGGTTTTCATATGACAAGCGAGGAGTTTATCCAGCAGCTCTTCGATTATTGTTATTACACACGCGCGGACTATACGCAGGAGATGTTGATAGAAGACGGCTGTATGGCTAGAGAGATACATATGGCAAAGGAAATTGAAAAAGCGCGTAAAGCATATGATAAGGTGCTCGTAATTACCGGAGGCTTTCATGTGAAGGGACTTCTTGAATTGGAAGGAGAAAAGAAAAAGCTTTCTAAAAGCCCGTTGTCTGCTACATATGCAAAAACGTACCTTATGCCGTATTCCCTTTTGGAAAGCGACCAAACGCGCGGTTATCAGAGCGGTATGCCTGCACCTGCTTTTTATCAACACGTTTGGGAGAATAGGGATGAAACAGCAGCAGAGCAATTTATGATACGGATTGCCCGGCAGTTAAAGACAGAAGGGATATCAATAGCAGATGAGATTGAGGCTGCGCGAATGATTCGTGAACTTGCGCTGCTTCGGGGCAAGATGCGGCCTGGTTTGTATGAGCTGATGGATGCGGTGCGCAGCGCATTTGTTAAGGGAGAGCTATCCTCGGCAGATAAACCTTTGACGCTGCTTCAGAAGAGTTTGCAGGGGACGAAGCGCGGGAAATTGTCAAAATCCGCGGATGTACCGCCGCTTGTGCATGATTTTCGTGCCTCTGTTCGTTCATTCCGTCTTCCAGCCCGCTCCACTGTACCGCATGAAACGATTCTTGACATATATAAGAAAGAACGGCATCAGCATTTAAGTCAATTCTTTCATTGCCTCGCTTTTTTAGAGGTTCCGTTTTGTGAGAAGCTGCGCGGTCCAAACCTTGCCAGAAAGCAGAACATCAATCTTATGCGAGAAACTTGGAAATATCGTTTCTCAGCACAAGTGGAAAGCACTCTTATTGATTTATCTGTGTATGGCGGAACGGTGAGAGAAGCCGCGCAGGAAGTACTGCGAGCAAAGCTGTATAAGGCGAAAGGGCGTGCTGGAGAGGTGGCTCTTTTGTTGATGGAAGCCTACTTAAGCGGGTTATTTTCTGATTTTGCCATGTACACTTCTTCCATAGATGAGGCAATACAAGAGGATGGGGACTTCACGTCTATAGCAGATTGCGCTTACTATTTATCACAAATAAAAAAAGCAAATCAGCAAGTGGAACATGCTAGACATAAAGCACTTTCGTTATTTTCTGTGTTAGATGGGGGCGAACCAGCAATTATTGCTGAAAAGCTTATCGATTTGTATACAATGCAGCCTGCAGACCAGCAATTTATTGAAGCGCTGGAGCTTTATTTGCAAAAGGAAAAACGAGAAAGTCAAGTAGAAGGGGCAGTATTTGGGCTATTAACTTCATTAGGGAAGCGGAAAATCGATGAGGTAATGCAAGTGGCAGAAGGATATTTTTATGGAAGTGGCGATATGCAAAAGCAAGCTCCGATATTTTTGAATGGTTTGTTTGCTGGCGCAAAAGATATCTTTTTATATAACGAATCGCTGCTTGGCGGGATGTCACATGTTCTAGAAGAACTTGATGAAGAGACATTTTTACAAGTGTTGCCGCATTTGCGCCTCTTGTTCGGCCAATTTACACCGCTTGAGGTAGGTACGATTGCTAGACAAGTTGCTCGGTTATATGACACAACAGAAGAAACAATAAAAGAAGAAGCAATTTCCGAAGAAGTGCTGACGTACGCAATGCAGTTAGATCTGAAGGCGCGAGAAATTTTAATGAGACGGGGGCTAGAAGATGAAGAATAACATTTCTTTAAATCGCTGGCGTCTTGTTCTTGGGAAACATGCGGATGACCAAATCACATTTCAGGAAGAAGACCCTGCATACAGAGAAATGGATGATGTGCTGGAGTTTTTGTACGAACGGGAACGCGGGGAAGAACGCGGTGGATCTCTAGATCCTTCTCAGCTAACAGTGCCGACTTGGATTTCAAAAGTGCGGGAGTTATTTCCGAAGGAAACCATTGAAATTATGGAAAATCATGCGCTAGAAAAGTATGAATTAACGGCTCTATTGCAAGATAAGCAAACGCTTCAAAAAATGGAACCGAATATGAATTTACTAAAATGTATTTTACAATTTAAAGATTATATGAATCCAGATGTATTGGACACAGCTAAACGTATTGTAGCGAAAGTCGCTGAGGAGTTGCGCCTGAATTTAGAGCAGGAAGTGAAGCACGCTTTAAGCGGTAGAGCAGATCGAAATCGTTCTAGCCGCGTGCGAACGATGCGCAACTTTGATTTTAAGAAAACGATTCGAAAGAACATGAAGCATTTTGACAAGGAAACGAACACCATTCATATTGAAAAACCATACTTTTATGCAGCAACGAAGCACGTTAATCCATGGCGTGTGATTCTTGCAGTAGACGAGAGTGGAAGTATGATTGATTCTGTTATTCATAGTGCAGTTATGGCTGGCATCTTTGCAAGCTTACCGACGATTAAGACAGATCTGTTCATCTTTGATACAGCTGTTGTTGATTTAACAGATCGTATTGATGACCCGGTGGAGACGCTTATGAGTGTCCAGCTTGGGGGAGGAACATATATTGCTCAGGCGCTGCGCTACGCAACGAATAAAATCGAGATGCCTCATAAAACAATTGTCGTGCTTGTAACGGATTTATATGAAGGTGGTAGTTACAATGAAATGTATCAAGAAGCGATGAAGATTGTAGAATCAGGGGCAAAGCTGATTGTGCTTACTTCTCTTGATCCGACTGCACAGCCTTTTTATGATAAACAGGCAGCAAAAAAAATGGCGGCGCTCGGTGCTCATGTAGCGGCACTAACACCAGGGAGGTTGGCACAATGGATCGCAACAATCATTTCTTAAATGTTCTTTCCTCTATTGATGAAACATACTTAATCGCCATGTCCAACAAAGGGACATATAAGAGAGCGATGAAGGATTTGGCCGTTGTATCAAATGTCAAAATGGACGTAGAAGAAGATGTAGCGCATATACACCTTGATGACGAAACTACTGTAACGTTTACGGGTGATATACGTAGTTACTCTTGTAGTTGTGATGCCCGCTCCATTTGCAAGCATGTCATTATGGCTCTGTTCGAAGCTAAGAAGATGTACGAAGGAGAAGAAGAAACGAAGGTTAATTTTTCCCCTCTTTTGAATGTGGACGTACGCAGCATTGTTTCTGAAAAGGTGTGGGCTGAAATGATGTTTCGCGAAATATTTCAGCAAAAATTTGTTTTAGAAGAAGAGGGGGCTTTAATTGCGTCCTTCCCAGAAGAGAATATAACGGTTCGCTTTCTAACAGCTGAATCGGTAGCGGATGCGATCTGTACGTGCAAAGCAGAGGGGATATGCCGGCATAAGGCTGAAGCGGTATATTGGTATCAAAAAGAGAAAGGAATCTCGCATGAAACGAAACAGATGAAACCGCTTATTATTGCGCCGGAAAAGCTATCTATTTTCAAAGAGCTGATTGAGCAAATTGTTCACTTTGGATTGACACGTCTTACCGAAAATACAATCTATGAAATAGAACAACTTTCTGTAAAAGCACGTTCTTTGAAACTAGCAAAGTTAGAGAATTTATTTCGTAAGCTCGGTGCGGATATTGGGCTTTACCGGATGAAACATGCGTCTTTTCAAATGGTATCCTATCGACAAACGCTGTCCGCGATTTATGAACACATTTTGTTGTTAGAGCGCCACCATCTGCAAGAGAGTCCGTTTCGTTCGGAATATTATGACGTTCCACCACTTACTTTGTATGCTTTTGGTGCATCCGGCTGGCAAACGAAGTCTGGTTATGTTGGTGTGACGTATTATTTCTATAATCGAGGACAAGAAAAGTGGATCACATACACACAGTCGCGCCCCATGTTTTATGAAGGAAGCAGCACAACTCCTGAAGAACTTCATGAAAGGCAAGGTCCATGGGGGATTGCAGGGAAAGGATACGAACTATCTCGTTCATCTTTCCAGTTGAAACAGGCAAAACTTAATGCCGATTTTCAATTGTCATCTAGCTCACAGACAGTAGGGGAAGTGGAAGGGAAAACAAATGTGGCAGAGTGGCAATCTCTCTTTGTAACCTCATGGGAAGAATTACTAAAAAAAGTAAAAGAGAACAGGTTAGAGACAAATAAACAAGGAGTCTTTTGTATCGAAGTTGCTGAAATGGAAGAATGGAAGTTTCAGAAGCACGAACAGAAATGGATCATACCTCTTATCGATAAGAATGGTAAAACATTGCAAATGCAAATGATGAAACGACCAGAGAATGAGCGGATGATTCGACTTGTAAAAATATATTTGGATTCGTTACATGTAAAGAGAATGCTAGTTCATCCTTATCAGGAAGGAACAAAGCTTGTAGTTACACCTATTATTTTATATACAGAAGTAGGAGAGATTATAAATATTACACTGGGTGAAGGGGAAACGTTCTATGATAGAGTTAGTGCGCCTAATCGATGAATTGGAACAAGTTTTAGATGAGATGCTTGTCTCAGGAGCAGGGACTGTCCCTCCTTCCTTTTTTCAGGATATAAAACGAGAATGCGAAAAGTACGGTCTTTCTTATGCTGCCGCGCAGCTGCTTGTCATAGAGGAAGAACGAAACAAAGCACGCTTCCTTCATAAAGAAGAAACAAACGAGCTCGCAGAAGCGTTTTGTAAGTTGCAGGAATATATTCAAGTTGTAAAGGCTGAAATGTTACATTTATAGATAAGGTAGCAGATACTGCGATAGGTTAGCTACTAATATCATAAAGATGAAACTAAAAAAGAAGCAGAAGAGTATTTTTGGGAAATCTTTGCTTGATTTCTAGTTGTTAAAAGCTTTTTGATACTTGGATCAGAAACTTATGACAGTAAATGAGTGTGATGATATTTTAATACCCCGATTCTTATTGTATTCGTAAACATATCTATTACTTATTTTGATATTTGTTTCATTAACAAACGAATTATTACTATGATAAATTATTAGTAGTATGAATAAGCAAAGCGAAAATTCCTGTATTGTCCTGGCAATTCGTACAATACAGGAATTTTCGCTTTTTGTATGTTTTTCTTTCTGCCACCTCCGTGATTTGGTTCTGAACTTAATTTTCATTAATTGGTCTAACTTTTTCCATCCAGTTAGCTACTTCTATTGCAGAGACATCGTTTTCATTCTCAAGATTATTAATAATTGATTTGTAGTCATCATTATTTCGGTTTTGACTTAACTTAAAGGAAGCTTCAATTTTCTCAATTTTTACTTTGAAACCTACAATCCCTTTCATCTCTTGTTTTAAAAATTGTGAATCTAAAGTATCCCATAATACTGCGTTATCCCTACCTTGTTCATATTTCTTTAGCATTTTTGTTAACATAATCTCTAATTCTTCGCCTTCTACGAGCTGAGCTGTACCATATACATGGACTGATACATAATTCCATGTGGGTACATTTTCTTGCGCATACCAGGAAGAAGACACATAAGCATGTGGCCCTAGAAATGTAACTAATACTTGAGGATTTTCTTTTAACAATTTCCAGTGAGGATTGGCATAAGCAAAATGCCCAGATAAATAAGTATGTCCTTGTTCATTATATACATCCAGCGGAAGGTGTGTTGCAATTGGAAAGTCTTTCGTACTAGATAGTAAGGTTCCAAATGAATGGTTTTTGATAAATTCTAAAATAAGCTCTGAATCTTGCATTTCAAAATATTTAGGTGTATACATAAAAATCCTCCTTAAAGTGTGAAAATTTATAATGATTTATAAAATATAACATAGGTTATTCGGAAAATATTGTATATTATTTACTGGTGTTCTTTTTCGCAATGAAATCAGTGATGTGTTGAAACGATGGGAGTAAGAATTTTAGCAGAAAGGAGAATAATAGATGAGTCAAATTGCGATTAAGATAATAATGTCAGGCTGATCATGCTTCCATTTGAACAAATTTTATTTTTCTATACTGATCACACACCTCTATAGAGTAATAGTATCAGTATGTCCAAAATTTATAGATTACTTGCAATTGACTTGAAGTTTTCCAAATAATAAGTTACATTTTTAAAGTTCAAGACACTATATGACAGTACAAAAAGGGGAGAAACATTGTTATTATGTCAAAAATGAGATGGAAGAGCCGTGTATGTTATTTTGTTATTTTTATACTGCTTGGAGCAGCAATAACAATCAAACCAGTTATCTCTAAAGCAGAGGAATCTGATGTTAATATTACATTATTAGGTACTGCGGATATTCATGGTAGGTTTATGCCTTGGGATTATGCACTTGATGGTGCTAATATGAGTGGAAGTTTAACGCAGCTTTATACGGTTATAAAGAAGGTACGTCAAGAAAATCCAAATACCATATTATTAGATGCCGGAGATACAATTCAAGGGAACTCAGTAGAATTATTCAATGATAAGCCACAGTCTCCAATGATGGTAGCAATGAACGAAATGGGATATGATGCTTGGGCATTTGGGAATCATGAATTCAATTTTGGATTAGATACATTGAAAAAAGTTAGTGAGCAATATAAAGGAAAGACATTATCAGGAAATATTTACAAGGAGAATGGAGAGCGTTTTCTTCCTGCATATACGATAGTTGAAAAAGGTGGCATCAAAGTTGGGGTTATTGGCATGAATACACCAATGATTAGTGATTTTGAAAAAGGAACAGATCATTTGGCTGGTTTAGTGGTGAAAAATCCAGTAGAAGAGACAAAAAGGGTAATTAAAGAATTAGAAGGTAAAGTAGATGTAATGGTAGGAGTTATGCATATGGGACTAGAAAATGAGAATGGCATCTCTGGTACTGGGGTTCAAGATATTGCAAATGCCTGTCCAGAACTAAGCGCTATTTTTGCAGCTCATATGCATAAACTTGTTAAAAAAGAAGTTGTAAATGGTGTTATTATTACAGAACCAGATAAATATGGTACGCATATCTCACGTATTGACCTTACTTTTACAAAGCAAGATGGGAAGCTGGTTTTAAAAGATAAAACAGCTACCACTTTACCTGTAAAAAATGCTGATGGAACAACGGTATTATCCGATCCTGCACTTGAAGAAACATTAACACCTTTTCACGAGTATGCGAGAGGAGATGCAAATGTTGTAGTCGCTCAATTAAAGGGGAGAAATCTTGTTCCTGAAAATGAAATAAAGGGTATTCCAAGTGTGCAAATTCAAGAGACACCTTTATCAGATTTTTTTCATGAGGTTATGCTTTATTACAGCAAAGCAGATGTAGTAGCCCATCAAATTGATAACGATTATGCTCGTTTAGATGTAGGTCCTATTAAGAAGAAAGATATTGCGTATAATTACCAATATGCCTTGGGAGAAATTACAGTATATAAGATAACTGGAAAAGATTTAAAAGATTATATGGAGTGGGCGGCGGGGTATTTTAACACATCCCGTGCCGGAGATGTAACAGTTAGCTTTGATAAAACACGCCGTGCGTCTAAATACAGTACGAACGACTTCTTCGGAGGCGTGAAATACGAAATTGACTTAACCAAACCATATGGAAGCCGAATTACAAATTTACGATCTATTCGTACAAATAAACCAATTAAAATGAGCGATGTTATGACTCTGGGAATGAATGCATATAGAATGGAGGCTCTTCAAGCGAAAGGAGGGGCTTTAGAGGGACGTAAGTTTGAACAGATTTGGTCATCTAAACAAGAGAATGCCTTTGGCGAAACAGGTGGAACCATTCGTAATCTTGCTATTACATATTTAAAAGAGGTAAAGAATGGTGTATACACGCCAAAAGTTATGCATAATTGGAAAATTACCGGTGTAGACACACATTCTTCAGAGCATAAGGCTGTAGTGAATCTCGTAAATAAAGGGATTTTAGAAATTCCAAAAACAGAAGATGGAAAATATACAAATATAGCATCTATAAATACTAAAGATTCAATTACAAAAGAAGAGATTGTAGCACTCTCTCAAAAGGCTCATATTAATCCAGATCAGTTTAAACATGTAAAAACAAAAGGTGAATTTTATAAAAAACTAAATAGGGTTATTGAAAATATAGGGGAAATCTAATACTTAGATTGTTTTAGGGAAAGGGAAGAAGTAATAATTGATTTTGAAAGTACATTCCCTATTACATTTTAAGGAAGAATTGACTGGCCCAGTATTCAAAAGTACGGCTATATAAGGTAAGTAAACCAAAATCTTGTTTATATGAATGTTTTGATTTGTATTCTAATAGGGATGTTACAGTTGTAAGTTTTGGTGCTGAGCAAAGAGGTATACGCCATTGAAGTACCATCGATTAATTAATATCAATGCGGGAATCAACAAAGCTAAAGGTGTTTTCATATAAGTAAATAAAAAGCACTTGATTGTCTTTTATAGGTAACAAGTGTTTTTTATTTTAAGATTGCAATAAGGGATTAAGCCATAATATTTTTGGATGGAGGGAGATTTAGTGAAATACTGGGGATACAACGAATTATTTGAAGCGATCAAAGAGGACTATAATGATTTTTTTAGTTTAAATAGAGGATATAGAGATGCAATAGCAAGACTAGTCGATGAATACTGGAATTTAGGTGAGATAGAAGATGTTGTGAGGGATACTGCTATAGGAGAGATTTTAATTACCCATGACAAAGTTTTCGTTGGTACTGTTGAAAGGATAACAAGGTGTTTAAGTATGTTTAACTCGTTAGATGCGGAAGAGGAGTTAACTAAAGAGGAAATCGCGGATTTATCTAATAGAATAAAAAAAGTATTGGAAGGTCTAAAAAAAGTAGAAATTGATTATAATCCATATGCCGGATAGTTTGGAGAAACGGCTTCTCAAAAGTAGAAATACAGTATAGGATTTGGGATAAAAATAATCACATTGTTGAAGAAAAAAGAGCTAACTATTAGATTTGGACTATGTGAAAAATTCGGGTGAAAAATTATGAAAAAACACGATATAAATGAGTTAGAGAAACTGCAAAAACAATTATCAAGTAACATTTCTTTAAAAGATATATTTGAACTAGAAGATATAAAATTAGTAGCGGGAATAGATATTGCTTATTGGTCTAATGAGGGAATTGACTATGGAGTCTGCTGTATTGTTGTGTTCGATTATCTTACAAAGGCAATTATTGAAGAAGTTCATCATATAGATAAAATTGAGTTTCCTTATATTTCTGGTTATCTAGCATTTAGAGAATTACCATTAGTGCTTGATACAGTTAAAAAATTAAAAAGTTTTCCAGACTTATATATGTTTGATGGAAATGGTTATTTACATAATCGTCATATGGGGATTGCAACGCATGCATCTTTCTATTTAAAAAAGCCAACTATTGGAGTAGCCAAAACGTACTTAAAAATAAATAATGTTGATTTTACCGAACCTGAAAACGAAGTAGGTTCGTATACTGAAATCGTTGTAAATGAAGAAGTTTATGGAAGAACGCTAAGAACTAGAGCGAATGTAAAACCAATTTTTGTTTCTTGTGGTAATTGGATCGATTTAGATACTGCTACCCATGTTGTTTTGCATTTTGTAGAAAATAATAGTCGTTTACCTATTACAACAAGATACGCAGATTTAGCTACTCATGAAGCGAGGAGAGAGGAACTTTCAAAGATAGAAAAGTAAATATAGTTTCAAAATCTAATAAAGAAAAACACTTCTTTAGATGAACATATATTATGACAATGATTGAGCAAATGTTTCAAATAAGAAACATTTGCTCTTTTTTGATGCAAAGAAATTGAAGGTAAGCACCCAACGCTAAGTACTCAAGTGAATGATGATACTTGTAAAGGGGTATGATGTACAGGGACTTCGAGGAACTTAATTGATTCACTATCATATTAGTAGTAGAAAACTAGCAGTTGGAATACCCAAGCCTCGACATCCTGACCCGAAAGTCCTTTAAGATAAGAATCTGTTGATTTTTCATATAACCTATTTTTAAGCCGTTGTAAACCAATAAACAGCAAAATAACTTTCTTCCGTTTCCATAACAAAAAATTCATCATTCCATTCTGGTTCATAAGCATAAGCACTTCTGATTCCTTCAATAGGGAACTCGATAGGTTTAATAAGAGGAGCATATCTGTTTCTTAATTCTGTGAATTCTTCTTGGGATATTGCTTTCAGTTCTTCTTGTTCGGCTCTAAATTTTTTTTCAAATTCCCACATAGGCATATCTTCAACGTGTTTTCCTTTATACCAAAACCAATGCATATTTCTTCGTTCAATGAATTGGCACCTTGCTGCAAAATCTTCTAAGGTTTTAATCGTGTCGTAACTTCTTTTTCTTTTACTATGTTCAAAAATATATATTGTCTCTTCACCGCATTCTGATAATTCATCATCTTCTATCACAAAATATTTCACATCTAACATCTCCTAACTTCTTGTCTTGGGAATAATTAATATCTTTTGAAAGAAAAATAATACATGCCATATTGAACAAGGATGGATACATTTTTGTTCTATTGGTGTTTTATGTAAAATTTGTATATCTGCTAGTTAGTCTAGCACATTATTTTCATATAATCTAATTCACTTAAATTGTGAAATACAGAAATTTTAAGATTCATAGATAAAAAAGATAAAATTTTTCAAAAGTACTAATAATTGCCAAATATTTAATTAACGAGTATAATGAAGTTAATAAGTAGCAAAAAGAAAAGGGCAGTGTAGGAAAGAATTTCTTCGCCTGTCACGCGGTAGGTCGCAGGTTCGAATCCTTGCCTTCCCTGATGTTTTCTAAACATCAGGGAAGTAGCTCAGTTTGGTAGAGCAACATATTGAGTCTTTCCGCCTATCTCCCTTTTTAATACTTCATATTTAATAGATTTGGGCAGTGTAGAGAAGGATTTCTTCGCCTGATAAGCCGTAGGTCGTGGGTTCGACGCCCACCTTCCCAAATTTGGGAGGTAGCTCAGTGGTAGAGCGACGTAATGAGCCTTTTCGCTTATCTCCCAAATCTTTAAACATTATATATAACAGGAACAGTGTAGATAGCTCATACTTCGTTTACTAATATTAAATGTTATAGATTCGATCCTAATCGATGCGGGGAGGTCCGCACCGAGTTCGTACTTTTCTTTGATTCATAACACTAAGGTAGGAGTTACTTCGTCATATAGGGATTGTGTTTGTGGGATTCGATTCCTGTTTTGAATATTTCTTAAGTGTTAGGAATGAGTGAAAAGAGCAACGTATATACGTTGCCTTTTTTATTTGTATTTCAACCAGTCGTGTCAAAAAAACATCTGGGGGTAGATAATAATGTCAAAGTTTAATCATTCTTCTCAAGGAAGCCGTCAAACGTATACAAAAGAGGGCGGAACAGCTTATAAAATGTATGATAAAGATAAATTAGTAACGATGGTATTAACATCTTTTTTTAATGAACCTAAATTTTATGGAGACAACAGTGAAGAATTAGTTACTATTGCAAAACAAATCATGGACAGAGACCCTAGATTTGTTGCGAGTTTAGCAGTCTATGCACGTGAAGTGTTTTATATGCGCTCTGTTACACATGTATTAGCAGTGGAACTCGCAAACCACCCTGAAGGTCGTAAATATGCTCGTCAAACAATTTCTCGTATTGCACAGCGTCCTGATGATGTAACAGAAATGATGGCATATCAATTAGGGGTATATGGTCGGAAAAATCCAATCCCAAACTCTTTGAAAAAAGGGTTAGCAGATGCCTTTTCTACATTTGATGAATATCAATTAGCAAAATACAACCGCACAGGGAAAGACGTTACATTGAAAGATGTATTCCGTTTAGTTAGCCCATCTGCAAAAAAAGGAACAGAACGTTACGAACTTTATAAACGTTTATTAGAAAGTACACTACAAGTACCATTCACATGGGAAACACAGCTTTCTCAAAAGGGAAACAAAAAAGAAGTATGGGAAGAATTAATTGATAGCGGTAAAGTGGGGTATATGGCCTTACTTCGTAACCTTCGCAATATCGTAAATTCAGGTGCATTAAATATTGATACAGTATATAACATTCTTCGCGATCCTGAGCGAGTAAAAAAATCAAAACAATTACCATTTCGCTTTTTTTCAGCCTATCGTGTTGTACAAGAAAAATTACCACAAGCAGGAAGCGAATTATTAGATGTATTGAATGACGCCATTGAAGCATCTGTTACAAACATGCCGAGATTATCA
Organism: Bacillus sp. UNC437CL72CviS29; assembly: GCF_000482345.1. Classification (NCBI taxonomy): domain Bacteria; kingdom Bacillati; phylum Bacillota; class Bacilli; order Caryophanales; family Bacillaceae; genus Bacillus; species Bacillus sp. UNC437CL72CviS29. The sequence goes on from NZ_AXVB01000030.1 coordinate 25,840, forward strand.
GGAACAACATTCATGACAGCAGATATCTCAGGCTCTATGACATGTTATCCTGTTTCGAAAGATGGGACCGTTAAATGTGCAGATATTGCTACACTCATGATGGCAATGGCACACTCCTTCTGTGATAATTCGATTACATCTGTATTCGCAACTGATTTCAAAGCGATAAATGTTTCTACCCGTTCTGGTATTTTAGAGAACATGAACACATTTTTATCAGAAGTTAATAAACATGGATATGGAACAAACTTACATCTTTCTATCAAATATCTATTAGATAACAAAATCAAAGTTGACCGCATTCTTGTCTTCTCTGATGAGCAAGTGTATGGAGATAGGTATGGAGGCAATTCTTCACAAATTCTTCTTGAAACATATCGTCGTGAAATGAATCCTGATGTTTGGGTTCACTCTTTCAATTTGAATAGTTACGGTAACCAACAATTCGTAGGAGAGAAAACAAATTTAATCGGTGGCTGGAGTGAAAAATGTTTGGACTTCATTCATTATGCAGAAGAAGGAACTGGTTCTCTTATTTCAGCTATCGAAAATTATCAATAATTTTTGTTACATTCTTTTCGTTTAGAAGACGGAATAATAGCAGGTCCAGTTAACGATGATGCAATAAAAAGAAATTCATAATCTTTATCTTAAGGAACCGATGAGTTTCTAAATTAAAGCAGGTTTACCTGGAGCTGCTTCTCTATTTTTATGATTTGAGCCGTTAGCTAATCTTGGTGGGGATAGATTAACTACAAAAGTAACTGGATAGTAACAAACAATGAATGGCCTACTGATAAGATGAAACTAGTTTATGAAATTCTATTAAAACATGCTGTCAATTCCAGTATTAAGGAGTTTGAAAATGAAAATAAATAACAGTGAGTATGGTGGTTTTGTCGTTTCAAAAAATATTCTTGCTGGAAAACCAGTTAGATATTCATTTAGAGAAAAAGGTTCTATCCCGCAATTAAATGGCTGGAATTTGTATTCTATAGATGATACCGATGAATATGTGAATCATGCGGAAAATTTTATCATCTTAAATGCGGAATCTATTTTTAAAATTGCTCCTGTAATGTTTGAGATTTTTGCAGCTCCTTATGGAACGGATCTATGCTGGTTATATGAAGAAGGAGTTCATATAGGATTTTATGATTTAGTCGCTGATAAAGAAGTGACAATTAATGAAGTTATCAAACAAAATTAATTTTTTCATGCAGTATTATTTTAGAAGTTCTTCAGCAGATGACAATAAAAGAAGCTCCTTATAAGCCCCTAATAAACCCCTGCCAAGTAATAAATCATTAAATAAACAAAAGAAAAAACAACTACAAGAACTACTACAAAAAAATAAAAAAGTAACATTCTAGTACTAGTAAAAATTATAAAATAAATTTACCAAATCCCTGCCTGCAATCCTATATATAGAAGGAGTAACCAATTCTATATTTACCATTAAAGGATGGGAGGAAGAAATATGGGAGTATACCGGAGTGTACAGGTGAATTTTTGGCAAGATGAGTTTGTGCTGGATTTAACGCCAGAGGAGCGCTATTTTTATATGTATTTGCTGACATGTTCGAAAACGAGACAATGCGGAATTTACCCACTGCCACTCCGTTTGGTAGAGATGGAAACGGGGTATAATCGTGAAACGGTTGAGAAGTTGTTGCAGCGGTTTATTGCGTATGGAAAGATCTTATTTGATGCGAAAACGAAGGAATTATATATTTTGAACTGGTTACGTTATAACCCAATTACGAATACAAACATAGAAAAGTGTGTGTTACGTGAGTTAAAGACTGTGAAAAATAAAGAGCTTGTACATATGTTTCTTCAAAGATGCCTCGAGGAAGAGTTGAATATTCCGTTATTGCTAGAGCATTTCGGAATGCCTGTTGAAGCATCTGATATGATTCCGCAAGAAGTTGTTCAAGAATGTGCAGTGAATGAGGTAGAAGAAGAAATAGAAGTAGAAGAAGTGAATCCAGGTAGTAGTGTATACACATTTTATGAACAAAATTTCGGTAGTTTGTCATCATATGCAGCGAAGGAATTAAGTGAATGGATTACAGATTTGTCGGAGGAGCTTGTACTAAAGGCACTTCAGATTACCTATGAAAATAATAAGCGGACGCTTGCTTATGTGAAGGGGATTTTACGAGATTGGCATAGGAAAGGATATACGAAGCTCAGTGAAGTAGAGGAAGCGGCAGTTAAGTTTCGAAAGAAAGAGCCGTCGCTTCTTTATGAAACGGAGAAGTTTTTGGAGGAATGTGAAGAGTGGAAGAAGAATGTACCGTCTGAGGAAGAATTACAGAAGTTCTTGCAGGAGGATGGGTGGCAGCCGTGAGTGTTTAACATATCGAGGCGGAACAAATGGTATTAGAATATTTGCTTTTTGATAGCGAACTGATTGTGGTTTCCATGATGCTAATCAATTATTTGACTTGCAGAAAAATATATGGGTTTCTGATGAGGAGAAGTGGTGGGACTAAAAATCAGAAGATAATTACCTGTTTTTTACTAACTAGTGTATGAAGTGAATAAGGAAATAAAAAAACACTTAAATTTTCAAAAAGTCCTGTTAAGGTAAATTATTAACATATTACCTTAACAGATATCAATTAAAAAGGTATTAGAAATTATACGTGTATTAAAAAAGTGGATATTGCTAACTCTGAAATAGTTTTATGAGCTATGATTGATTTTCAAATTTAAAGTTTTAGTAAGAGGGGATAACTTGAGTCGGAAATTAAATTTTGAAACTTTTAAATATTTTCTTGAATGCTATTTTAATGTAAGTGCGGATTATGATGAATTGGATAAAATTATTAAAGATTTTAACTTGGTTGAAAATATGGAGTATCGTAAAAAACTTCGGACAGAGTTAAAGCAAATTTTGCGCCTAGAGAATTGGGATATGGTTCAGAGATTCGTTAAAAAATATGGTATGAGAAAGATGAATGAAGAGAAACTAAAATGGTTAATTCAGAGCGTTTTGGATAATTTAGAATTGAATTAAATATATTATAAAGTGACCAAAATTTGGCATCATCTTTTGCTAGCCTTTTTTATTTCGGAGTCAGAATATGAATATTTTCTAAAATACGAAACAGAGAAATTTGAGAAATTATTAGAAGAGAATCATGAGGATCCTTTTCATGTTAGCAGGGAACCTATAAATTGAGAGTTAGCTAGTTTCGATAAAAGTCTATTATGGTTTAAGCGAAATAGTACATTTTATAGAAAAGATAAATTAAAGAACCGAAAAAGCACTTTTCCAAGAGAATGAAAGGGGGGATAAGATGAATGAAAAAGTAACAGTATGGATTGGGAATTTTGAGAGCAATGATGAGCTTATAAACTATACGAATATTAAATATACGGAAGATGGAGATAGTATACCCTCTATATTCGAACAACATTTTAACTTAGGTTATTATGATCGTGATTTAGTTGAAAAGAAATGGTTTGGCCAATCACCGGTAAATAATATTCAAGATTTATTGAGGGGCTTTTCATATTATGAACAATTTACTGAACAATTTGAGAACAGAAATTTTAATAAAGAATGTAATACAGCAATTCTAGTTTATAATTTTGAATATAACGCCAGAAAAACAAAGATTACATATAAAAATAACGAATTGGAGTGTATTGGTGTTGCTCAATATACTGTAATTTTTGATGATAGGTGGTAAAGACATTAGATTCAATGGAAGAATCGGAATATAATAAACACGAACAAGGACGGAAAGGGATAACTGAATGGAAATAATAAAAGAGTTGGAATTAACGAAATTCATGCAACGAGACAAAGTAGAAAAGGTGCCTAGTAAGATGTTTAGTGATGAGAGATTAAAAGAGTTTTGGAGTTATTATGATTTTTTAAGGCATACTACAATGAATTTAAATGGAAAAGAAGCGAAACATTCAATCATATATAGTACATATTATTGGTATACAAAATATAAGAAAAGATATTTTGAGATTTATGGATATGACGCGGGTATTGAACAAGAAGGGATTTGCTTATTAGAAGAACTTGAAAATGAGTTAGAAGACGGCGTAGATTGGAGCATTATACAGGGAATTGAGGAGAACCTCGTATTTTAGATCCTCTTTGTTTTTGAGTAAATTTAATTTTATGTGTGACTTAACTCATAAAATTGCATACCAATAACCCATAACTTTGCATCAAAATATCGTTTTTAAGGTCTAACATTACAAAATTCCCCTTCAAAATAACCCATAAACTTGCAGAAAGTTTATTTTGTAGTCATTCATTTTGGGGGTTTCATGATAAAATTTACATATATATGGAAGGTGGAAGGCTATGAAAAAATTTTCTCGAACAGGAAAAATATTATTAGGTTTTGGAGCAATTCAAGTGTTTTGGGGACTTGTAATGCTTAATGTAATTAATGGAATTAATTTATTTGAGCATACAAGTGGAATGGTAAAATATAGTATTCTAATTACTGGAATAGTTTGTTGCATTGCATCTAACTTTTTTAAAGAACCTAAGAATTGTACTAATAAGTGAGTTAATGTTAATTTATTGGAAGCATAAACCTGCATTTTATGCAAAGTTATGCTTCCTGTTATATTATGCGTTAATTTGAATGAAAGTCACGATGCTTGCAAAAAAGATACAATGCTTCACTCATTCGTTATATTTTTTGAATTATTATATAATAATGACAACTTTAAGTCGTTAGGCTTATTTCAACTGCTAGCAGTAGCGAGCATTGGAACTTGTTGTTTATATAAACTAGCTCAATCACGTTAAAGTAGGAGGGGATTAAGTGATTACATTAAAACCGATGAATAAAGAAGAATTTCAACTATACATTTCTGGTGCAATTGAGAACTATGCAAAAAACAAAGTTACTTCAGGAAACTGGAGTGAAGATGAGGCAATCAATCTATCTAAAAAAGAATTTTCTAGACTGTTACCTAAAGATGAGAAATCTGAGCTGAATTACTTGTACTCTATTTTTCAAGACCAACAACTAGTCGGAATGATTTGGATTGCACAAACATCAACTACAAATCCAGATCAAGGCTATATTTTTGATTTTATAATCTATGAGCCACACCGAGGAAAAGGGTATGGTAAGCAAGCGATGAAAGAAATTGAAATTATTGCTAAAGAATTAGGAATGAATAAAATTGGTCTTCATGTTTTTGGTCATAACACAGTTGCACGTGGGTTATATGAAAAGTTGGGTTATGAAATTACAAATATAAATATGATGAAGGTCATTTAAGAAAGATACTGGATAGTGTGTCAAAGTAACTTTATATACAATAGGTAGCTTGCATTGAATAATTTGAATCTGAAAATAATCAATCTTTTTTATAAAAACTTCTATCTAACTGAAATACAAAATGCTCATTATAAGGAGGGTAGTAGAGTTGGTTACCGTAAGTTTAGTAGTGCGTCATAATTCGAATTCTAATAAGTATCTCCCTTTGATTAGAAAAAAACATCTAAATCGATAAGTGAAATCAAACAAAATATGAAAACAGAAAAGCCTATAATGGAATGTAACTACAGTGATGCAGATCAATTGAAATCTTTGGTGAGATTTGCTGAGGAATTACTTTCAATGGGAGCAAGTATAAAACTTTATGAAGAGGAAGAATTGATTACACTTGAGATGGTAAGAAATTTAATTGGGACTATAGAAGGGGTTGCAAAAGACAGCGAGGCAATCGACAATGTAAAGTTTGGAGATGATTCTGATGACTAGTAGTCCCGAAATAAATAAAACTAGCAAATTTCATTTTGCTAGTTTTTATTTGTCTTTATTAATGTGAACGACAAATCGCGTGTAATTTCTCAGCAAATTCTTTATGATGACTTGTGTTATAGCCTCCATGATGTCCAGGGAATTCTACGATATCTGTTCCTAGTTGTTCTGTTAATGCGACTGCGCAGCGGTAAGCGAAAAAGTCCCGTGAATCACTTCCTCCTGCTGGAAGCACCTGCATCGATGAAGATTTTAATGCAGTTTGCAAGGCATCGATATCTAGTGAATGGTCGAGAACGCCTGGAATTTCATACTCAACGAAATACGTTGAATTACTAAGCATTCGCTTTGCTTGCACATCTTTCGGTTGTTTTTGATTGTTAGTGTCCGCTCGTGCATTTGATAATAACTTTATGACCTCTTTTTTATGATTTTTCTTAAGGTCTTCCATGAATTTTCTAGCCTGCACCTGCTCGTCACCGAATAAAATTTGCAATAAGACGGGTTCGTGAGGGATTAGTAGCTTTATTTGTCTTGGGTGGCGTATGCACAGATCAAGTCCGATAACAGCACCAGAGCTGCTTCCAAATACGTATGCCGGTTCATCGGTCAGTTTAGTTAGCAGGTGGTGAGCATCGTCGCTATGTGTTTCCACGCAGTAATCTTCAGTTTGATTGGTAAGCTTACTGCGAGAATGGCCACGGCGGTCGTAGGTAACAACTGTATACCAATTAGCAAGATGATTAGCGACCTTAAGAAATTTATCAGCGTCACCACCACCGCCATGGATCATTAGAAGTACAGGTCCTTTTCCTCTGATTTCATAGTAAAGACTCGCTCCAGGCACTTGCAATGTTCCGTTCTGCACTACAGTCATTTGTGAAATCTCTCCTTTTTTTTATTTATTATACAAAATGAATAAGCGATTTATAATTGGTAGTCACCTTTACTGTATATGATTGGCGAATGATATAAAACGCAGAAATTAACTAAGAAACAAAGTCACCATAGTTTACAGTTACGCTCAAATTGTTGTTTTGAAATCATGTGGGATTAAAAATACCTCAAAACTAAAATTTTATCTCTCCACAGTTATTTATGAGCATTTAATGTATGTTTCGCTTTTGTAACAACGAATTTCTTATATGAGATTTTTATCATAGTTGTATGTTTTGAAGATTAGTTATGGTGATATAGATATATTTTCCTATTCATACCTTATTTTTGGTAGAATAGAAAAAATAGGGTATGAAATGGAGTTGGGCATCGTGATTTATGATAAAGCAAAGTACTATTTTGATGATCTTCCAGAGGATTTGCCAATTGAACAAGCATATGTACATACTGGTATGTTTCTTGGATGGATTATTGAAAATCATTTATTTAGTAAAGCGTTTGAAGAAAAATCTCGAGATGACATTAATAAATTTAATCTTAGACAAATGACTGGCACGCAAATCTATATAAAATGGGGTGGTGTGTTTGCAGATGACATGTTAAATGATGAGGGTAATCAATTTGCAATGTATTACTTTAATAGTGATAATGACTGGAAATATCTATATGACTATAGGGATGTTTTTGTAGGTGCAGGCGAGACACTTTATCATGCACAAGATACTTGGGAAAACTATTTTGAATTAAAAGAAGAGGTTGATTATAGCTATCTCAATTGGAAAAATAACATACGGAAACTGTAACAACGTATTATCGAAAAAATTTACCGCTTAAAGTTAAAGAAATAGAGGGAAATAACGATCTTTAAGATTAGTCGTTGTTTCCCTTTTGGTATAACCGTTTATTTTTTTTAAATAGGTTTTGTTTACATGTTAACAATATATACATAGGGTAAAAACAGAAAATTAATAATATATTGACCTCTTTATAGTTCTTGCTATAAAATTGAAAGCGATAACAAACGTTTTCTTTAGAATGTTTTCCATGATCTTTTGATATCTAGAGATATAAGGAGGAATAAGTAAGTCTTTTTTTTGATATTTAATGCAAACGTTTTCGTTGATTTCTTATCCCTTTCTACCTTTGATTTTTCTACCAAAAGATCATTGGAAATAAGTATAAACATTCAATACGGAGGTGGTATAAAAGCGATTTCTAGATTAACTTATGCAGTGTTACTCATAATGAATGGTTCATAATATTGTAAGAAAGGGTGAATGGAGTGTATATGACAAAAAGATTAATAAACAAGACGTTTTTATTACTTACTGTAATTGCTATGCTATTATCTGGTTTTTCTTTTCAGAGTGTACAAGCGGAATCAAATGCGAAAACAACGGAAATTATCATTCATTATAAGGAGAAGGTTGGAAATGCAAAGGATTGGAACCTTTGGATGTGGACCGAAAATGCGAGTGGCAGGTTCTATGAATTTACTGGGGAAGATGAGTTTGGTAAGTATGCTAAAGTAAAAATAGATGGTGATTATAATCGTGTTGGATTTATAGTTCGTACGAATGAATGGGAAAAAGACGGTGGTGATCGTTGGATTGAAAATATTAAGGATGGTCGTGCTGAAGTATGGGTTCTTTCGGGCGATGATAAAGTATATGATTCTAAGCCATCTTCTGAACTTGCTATTCAGAAAGCGACCATTGATAGTTTCAATGAAATCACTATGACTACCAATGTTCCATTCAATATTAAGGAGCATAAAATTGAAATTGACGGCGTTAACATTGAGAAAGTTAATCCTTATGACACAAATAATGGAGATATTACCAATAAGGTTAAAATCATTACAGAAAAGAATCTTGACTTGAAAAAAACATACAAAATCAAAATGGGAAATTCCATTGAAGCTAATACTGAAATTGGTAAAGTAATCCGTAGCGAGGAATTTGATCATTTATTTTATTATGATGGCAATGATTTAGGGAATATTTATACGCCACAGGAAACCAAGTTTCGTTTGTGGGCTCCCACTGCGAGCGAGGCAAAGTTGGTTACTTATAAAAAATGGAATGATGAAAAAGGTACTGAAATAAGCATGGATCAAGGTGAAAAAGGGACTTGGACTGCAAAACTTACAGGTGATCAAAAAGGTCTTTTTTATACATATAAGGTGAAGATTGGGGACAAATGGACTGAGGCCGTTGATCCATATGTGCGTGCTGCTTCTGTGAATGGTGATAAAGGTGCAGTCGTTGATTTAAAAGAAACAAATCCGAAAAATTGGAAGGGGAATAAAAAGCCGAAATTTAAAAACCCGGAAGATGCTATTATTTATGAGTTGCAAGTGCGTGATCTTTCCATTCAACCTGAAAGTGGTATTAAAAATAAAGGGAAATATCTTGGTGTAACAGAAAAAGGAACGAGGGGACCAGAAGGCGTAAAAACAGGTCTTGATCATATTAAAGATCTTGGTGTTACTCATGTTCAGTTTTTACCGATATTTGATTATGCTTCAGTAAATGAAGAAAAATTAAACGAACCACAATATAACTGGGGATATGATCCGAAAAATTACAACGTACCAGAAGGCTCATACTCTACTAATCCTTATGAGCCGACTGTTCGAATTACTGAATTAAAGCAGATGATTCAAACACTTCATGATAATAATCTTCGTGTTGTAATGGACGTTGTATATAATCATATGTACAGTGCGGCTGAATCTAATTTCCACAAGTTAGTTCCAGGGTATTATTATCGTTACAATGAGGATGGCTCACTCGCCAATGGAACAGGTGTAGGGAATGATACAGCTTCTGAACGAAAGATGATGAGGAAATTTATGATAGATTCCGTCGTGTACTGGGCGAAAGAGTATAATTTAGATGGTTTCCGTTTTGATTTGATGGGTATTCATGATGTTGAAACAATGAATGCGATACGTAAAGCGGTTCATCAAATTGATCCTTCTATTATTCTTCATGGAGAAGGTTGGGATTTAAATACGCCTCTTGCGCCTGAGTTAAAAGCAAATCAAAAAAATGCGGAGAAAATGAACGGAATCGCTCATTTTAATGACGATATTCGTGACGGATTGAAAGGCAGCGTATTTGGAGATAAGGATAATGGTTTTGTGAACGGAATGCAAAACATGGAAGAACGCATAAAAAAAGGAATTACGGCTGGTCTTGATTATGATAAAAAGGTGTCTACTTATCAGGATCCTGAACAAGTACTGACATATGTTGAAGCACATGATAACCATACATTATGGGATAAGCTTGAGTTGACGAATCCTGGCGATAGTGAAGAAGTACGTAAACAAATGCATAAGTTGTCTTCTTCTATCATATTAACATCGCAAGGGGTTCCATTCTTGCATGCGGGGCAAGAGTTCATGCGTACAAAATATGGTGACCATAATAGCTACAAATCTCCTGATTCGATTAACCAGATGGATTGGGTGCGCCGTGCAGCATTTGATAAAGAAGTTGAGTATATGAAAGGGTTAATTGAGCTACGTAACAAGTATTCAGCTTTTCGCATGACAACTGCTGAACAAATTAAAAAACATGTAACGTTCATGGATGCGCCAAAAAATGTTGTAGCTTACACAATTGATAGCAAAGAAAATGGAAATAAAAATGAATATTTTGTTGTAGCTCACAATGCAAATAGAGAAGCTATGGAAATAAATCTTCCATCAAAAGGTCCTTGGAAAGTGCTAGTAGATGGTGAACATGCAGGAAGTAAAGTGCTGTATGTATTCCATGATAATAAGATGAAGGTTCCTGCATTAAGTTCATTTGTTTTAAAAACAGAGAAACCGATTAAATAAGAATAGAGGATGTAAAAGGAAATCTTGCTTGAAACTAACATTACCTACATCACAGGAGTGCAAAAGGTTATTTAGTTATAGGCTATAAAGTAAAAGGTAGAAACACTCATACTCCTATTAATAAATTAAATCCGAATATGATAATATAAATCATGGAAAAAAGATGAAAAATTGTAGAAAATATACTAAACTGAAGAGGGGAAGGTTTTTATTAAACGGAAAACATTTTAAGGGGAGTTTGAGATGAGTATAAAAGTAATAAGGGCAACAGGAATGATGGGCGGAGCTACAAGAGTAGCTTTAAAAGTAGATAATGAAGTGGTAATGAAATTAGAAAATAATGAAGAGTATACGCTTCCTTCTGATGTAAAAGAAGCAAAGCTAAAAGCAAATCAATTGTTTTTTGGAAGTAAAGAAAAGCAAGTGAAAAGTGGCGATATAGTCGAAATTAAGATTAATGGTCTAGCGATGCTATTGTGTATGGTATCGGTAATAGCAGTACTATTTGGGTCAAAGATTGATCCTAATGTTATTTGGTTTGGTGTAATTGGCTGTTTGGTAACGCTTGTCTATTCATTAAATAATTGGTTCACGTTAGAAGTTAAATAATAGGAAACAGCAGAGATATTATAAACTCTGCTGTTTTTTTACACCATAATTGTTTATATGTGTTTCGTATTCTAGTAACTAGTGAGTATCAATGTCTAAGATAGTGACTGACGCCTGAGCAATGCCAGCACGAGCTGATTAGTCATACTTCCGAAAACACCCGAATAATCAGAGTCAAGAAAACCCATTAGTTCTTTGAATTTCATTAACTTTTGCCAATTAGAATAGGGCACTTCCATCCAATTAGCAATTTCGTCCCCTACGATTTCTCGAATTAGAGCAGGAATAATGTTATCAAACATCTCACCCAGAATTATCAAAACAATACCTGGAATTTTTATTTTATTCATATCAAATCTTGCTTTAGCAGAACATGTTCGAAAAAAGCTTATGTTAGATTTACGTAGAATCCCCATCATGATTGTTATTAATGAGTGTATACAAAATGAAGGGTTTGCCAAAGCATTCTATATTGCAACACAAAACGGTATTCAACAAGCATATCTACCATTTTTGGAATAACACGAGCTGCGTTTGGTAATTATACTAGACGCGGCTTTTCGTATTTTTTCTCATATTATCGTTGACTCTCCCTTAAGGGGAGACATTACTATTATAATAAGGCATTCGCAATAAAATACGAAATTAAATTATATTTATATAAAAGGGAGCTTGTAAATATGAATAAGGTAATATATAGAGATTTAGTCAAAGAAGATTACGAGTCTATTAAAAAATTAATTGGCGAAGCATTTGGCTTCAATGAAATCATAAAGGATAAAAAATTTTTAGATTCAGTATTAAACATCTATCTACAAAGTTGTATTTTAGGAAGTTCATTTAGCAAAGTAGCAGAAAGAAACAATAAGATTATTGGTGTTATTTTGGGCGATTCAACAAAAGACAAAAATCGTTTAAGGAAAGCTCATAATACGTTCAGTTATGCCTATAACATGCTTAAAATGTTCATAGCCAATAAGGAGAATAAACAATTCATGAAAGAATTTGTAAAAGTTCAAGATGCATATAAAGAACTTATCTATGGAAAAGAAGATGATTTTCAAGGTTGTATACAATTATTCATTGTATCGGGGGAATCCAGAGGTCTTGGAGTTGGAAAGACTCTAATGAACCATTTGTTTAATTATATGGAAAGTATGGATGTAAAATCTTTATATTTATATACAGATGCTAAATGTAACTATGGATTTTATGACAATCAAAACTTTGAACGTATAAATGAAAAGGAAATTTACTTTGATTCAATGAAGGCAAAACTTAATGTGTTTTTATACTGTTATGATTTTTAACTATTAGTAAAAACCGTATCTCTTATTTGTGATACGGTTTTCCGCTTTTTACTATCCAGCAAAGAGCCTTCTTGAGTATTATCGTAATCAACCTAATAAGTTATTCGCTTTTTATTTTTATGATTGGGTGGAACTTCTGTTTTTTAATTATTGTGCAGAGTAAAGGTTTATGCTGCTTTGGAACTACTCAGCATTGAAATGCCTAGATTCTTATGAGGACTAGTGTAACCACTGGTTGTTGTACGTGATTAATACTGTAGAAAAAAAGGAGAAAACAATATGGAATGGGTTTATGAATTATTTCAGCAGTACGGCTACTATGTAGTACTTGTTGGAACACTGTTAGAATATATTGCATTTCCGTTCCCAGGAGAGCCAACACTAGCATATGCAGGCTTCTTGGCACATAAAGGAGATTTACAATTACCACTTTTAATTATTTTATCCTTTATTGGTACAAGTGTAGGGATGACAATTCAATACTTTTTAGGGAATAAACTTGGTATGCCTTTTATACAGAAATATGGGAAATATGTATTTTTAACACAAAGAAAAATTGATTTAACGAGAATGTGGTTTGATAAATATGGATATTTCCTTATCTTTATTGGATTCTTCATCCCAGGTGTACGTCATTTTACTGGATACTTTGCAGGTATTATTAATTTACCGTTCCGTCGTTTTGCCATAACGATCTACGCCGGTGATCTATTTTGGGTATCTTTCTTTTTAATTGGTGGCTATTGGTTAGGAGGAAAATCACATGTTATATTTGCGGTGCTCGGACAGCACATTGGGAAAATTATCTTCGGAGTGGTTATCATTGTAGCCATTACGCTAGGTATTCGTTTTCGAAAAAAATTAAAGCGTGTGTTTGTATAAAGTATAAATTAATACGAAATTCACTCTGATCAAAATCAAAAAGAATCATTTACCGAGTATTTGAAGGTAAAGTATAAGGGATGTCTATTGGTACTCTTGTCCATCATTATTTACAGTACTCCAACAGAAGTCCCCTTCCTCAAGTACGTGTAGGGCGTAGATCAGGAATCATTCAATGAAATTGTTGTACCGTATTTCCTCCTAATTGATAGAAAAATTCTAAATGAGTTTTAATCGGATTTTTTAAGTGAACTTTATTTCAAAGCTACAGTCAGAGCAACTTTTCCTTCATCAACACCTATTACAACTTTTCCTGCTCCAGATAGAATTAGAGTAGGGAATTGAATGAGATGTAATAGAGAAGTATGAACAGGAAATTTTGCTTTTTTCATCATTAATAACATTTTTTTGTCTATTGAAAATGAATCGCGTAGTATTTGTTGCGTGTACGGTTCGTGTTTGTAAAATTTCATCATTAAATACCCGTTCCTACTCACCTTGTTCTTTTATTTATTATCAATAGAGAGAAAAGAAAGAAGATGATGCTGTTGGCTTCAATCGAAGTAGAATACGTAACATTGTTATGCCTTCTTCGTTATTGATGCGAATATAATTAAACTTATAAATGGCTTTGTTTAAAATGCATTGTAAGGAACTTTTGCTAGTATGATATAAGCCTCTCTAAGAAAAATGTCGAAATTAAGAGAAAATTGAATAATTTCGTCTTGTTATACGTTATGTTTAGTGTTAAACTCATAATACAAAGAAAGAGTAGCTGAAAATATCCTCCTTTAAATATAAAAAAGACTGAAAATTTAGTTTTTTGTCTGATTGACATTACGCTTACTACTCTTTCTTTGTTTTATATAATATCTAGCATTATATACAAATAGTGAGGTGACTAAGATGTAATTATTAATTATTTGGTAGAAGTAGAGCACGTGTATTTTGTTATTCTGATGACACCTTTATTACTTAAGTGCACATGTATTACTTAAGTGCACATGTATTACAGCTATTTATAAATGGCCTATATGCCATTGTACCGACCAAGCAATGTGAAATCTGGTTTTATGGAAATAAAGAAATAAGCAACTACAATTAATTATGAATCTTGTCGTGATGCTGAGAATTTAATTGAAGATCCGGTATAGCGAGATTTAACCAAGAAGTTTATACGTCATGTAAGTTGTGAATAAAATACGAAATTCATAAGCTGAGACAAATTGAGGATGTTACCGTTCATTTTCTTAAAAAGCATAAGCCAACGTAATTACAACCTGGAAAATGATTTGAAAGATTTACATGAGTAAACAAGGTTACTAGGGATTTGTAATTTTCACTATGTGAATCAAGGGTTCGGTAGGGGGGATGGCGCAAGCATTTAAGAATGATATTTCAGTGTATGTAGGAAGGAGTATAAAATAAGAAGTATATTCAAAATATCGTATTTATGTTTGGTTTCTTTAATTACAAAATCAGTTATAAAAGTTACAAAAGCTATTTTTATTTTCAAAGTAGTCATATATTACGGAGGAGAGCATAAAAAATGCCTTTAGGAGGGGGCAAAAGGTTCTGGTAAATAAAATTGTGAATCATTAAAAAGGTGCTATCAAACTTGGACATACTGATGTTATGAATCTGAAAACAATGGCAAGTAGTATGAATAAACCAATAGCATTGGGATGAAAACATTATTAATCAGGAATTTATGCTCACCATGAGATGGTAGATATGATACAACATAAGATTCCGAGACTTGATAGGGATGATGAAAAAATGTAATTTAGACAGTTACAATAATATCAACAATTGTTAAATTTGTAAATAGTAAACTTAGTGAAATTAGTGTTGCATTAGAAAAAATGAAGGTTAATGGAGAGCAGAGGAATCGTTTTAGAAACCTGTTTTCAAGTTTTTAAGTTTATAACAGTTAAAAAAGAAGAAGTGTCATCATCCTATTAAGTCATTGTCATTACATATTCATATTAGAAGCCATCTAATAATAATTGATAGGAGAATGACATGATAAAAAGAGTAACTTCGATTTTTTCGATTTTAATGATTTTTATGTTTACTATAGGTCAGAGTTTGGTGCCTATAATAGCAAGTGCACAAGAATTAAATAAAACAGGGTTAGTTGATAGTTTTACATTCGATAAAAAGGAATTAAATTACGGAGAACGAACAGGAATAAGAGTAACGTTTAGTGATAAATCTGGAAATCAAATGAAAGCTGGAGACACACTAACACTAACGTTACCTTCAGAATTGCAAGGATATAGTAGGACCATTGCATTAAATAATGATGCAGGTGTTAATTTTGGTACTTGCCAGATAGCTACAACTAATGTGGTTTGTACATTTAATGATACAGTTGAGAAACTTCAAAACATTAGAGGGCATTTTAATTTTGAAATTAAAGCGACTAATAATGTAGGAACGGGACAAACCATAACAGTGGATACTAACTTAGGTACCAGTTTAGCAAATCAAACGGTAACTATTAAAGGTCCAAATGAAGGAACGAGTACAGTACCATTTGCCTACAAAACAGGTTCAATTAATCCAGAAACCCCAAATCAAGTGAACTGGGAGTTGAATGTAAATGGTAACAGTAACAAAGAACAGCTAAGTGATGATATTGTTTTGTCCGATATTTTACAAGCGGGTCAAACACTTAATCAGGATAGCGTTATCTTAATAATTGGAAATGAAAGTTTAACAGCTCAGCAGTTTAGGGATAAAGGTTACGGAACGATTACATTTAATGATAACTCTTTCGAGATTAGGGCTTATAAGGATCACGCAAGTGGTAAGATTCTTAGTATAAGATATAGCTCTACTATAACTGAAAGTGGAATGAACCAAGAGAATTTCTTTAATGATTTTACAGTTAAATATCAAATTCTAAATCAGCAACCGGAATCTTTTTCAAATACGGCTTGGGTTAAGAATATAAATGCGGGTGGCGGTGCCCAAGGTGATTTACCACCAAAAGGAACGTTAAGAATTGTTAAGCATATTGAAGGGAATACGGAAAAATTCATACCTGATGTCTCGTTTAAATTGTATACGGAATCGGGTCAGCAAATTGGAAATACTTATAAAACCGATGAAAAAGGTATGGTTGAAGTTCCTGATTTAAAGCCAGGAAAATATTATGTGCAAGAGATTTCGGCTCCAAACTATCTAGATTTTGATCCTCAAGCAAAAGTAAGTTTTACAATTGATAGAAATGCTGAAAAAGGTGTAAAGCTTATGATTCCGAATAAGGTGAAAACTACATCTGTTTCAGGAACGAAGATATGGAATGACAACAACAATAAGTTTGGCAAACGCCCAGAAAGTATCACGGTTCAATTGCTTCAAAATGAAAAAGAATTAAAAACACAAGAAGTAAAAGCTGATCAAGCTGGCAACTGGAACTTCAGTTTCGCGGATCTACCAAAGTACGATGAACAAGGAAATGAGTACGCGTACACAGTAAGTGAAGTAAAAGTAAACGACTATGAAACAAAAGTAGAAGGAACAACGATTACGAACACTTACAAGAATGTAGAAACAACAGAAGTAAGTGGCAAAAAAGTATGGGATGACTACAACAATAAGTTTGGCAAACGCCCAGAAAGCATCACGGTTCAATTGCTTCAAAATGGTACAGAGTTGAAAACACAAGAAGTGAAAGCAGATCAAGCTGGAAACTGGAACTTCGATTTCAAAGATCTACCAAAGTACGATGAACAAGGAAACGAGTACACGTACACAGTAGGTGAAGTAAAAGTAGACGGCTATGAAACAAAGGTAGACGGAACAACGATTACAAACACTTACAAAAACACAGACAAAACAGAACTAAATGGTAAGAAAGTATGGGATGACTACAACAATAAGTTTGGTAAACGCCCAGAAAGCATCACAGTTCAATTGCTTCAAAATGAAAAAGAATTAAAAACACAAGAAGTAAAAGCTGACCAAGCTGGTAACTGGAATTTCAGCTTCACGGATCTTCCGAAGTACGATGAACAAGGAAACGAGTACAAGTACACAGTAAGTGAAGTAAAAGTAAACGACTACGAAACAAAAGTAGAAGGAACAACAATTACGAACACTTACAAAAACACAGACAAAACAGAAGTAAGTGGCAAAAAAGTATGGGATGATTACAACGATAAGTTTGGTAAACGCCCAGAAAGCATCACGGTTCAACTACTTCAAAATGGTACAGAGTTGAAAACACAAGAAGTAAAAGCCGACCAAGCTGGCAACTGGAACTTCGATTTCAAAGATCTACCAAAGTACGATGAACAAGGAAACGAGTACAAGTACACAGTAGGTGAAGTAAAAGTAGACGGCTATGAAACAAAGGTAGACGGAACAACGATTACGAACACTTACAAAAACACAGACAAAACAGAACTAAATGGTAAGAAAGTATGGGATGACTACAACAACAAGTTTGGTAAACGCCCAGAAAGCATTACAGTTCAACTACTTCAAAATGGTACAGAGTTCAAAAACCAAGAAGTGAAGGCTGACCAAGCTGGTAACTGGAATTTCAGCTTCACGGATCTTCCGAAGTACGATGAACAAGGAAACGAGTACAAGTACACAGTAAGTGAAGTGAAAGTAAACGACTACGAAACAAAAGTAGAAGGCACAACAATTACGAACACTTACAAAAATACAGACAAAACAGAAGTAAGTGGTAAGAAAGTATGGGACGACTACAACAATAAGTTTGGTAAACGCCCAGAAAGCATCACAGTTCAATTGCTTCAAAATGGTACAGAGTTGAAAACACAAGAAGTAAAAGCTGACCAAGCTGGTAACTGGAATTTCAGCTTCAAAGATCTACCAAAGTACGATGAGCAAGGAAACGATTTCAAGTATACAGTAAGTGAAGTAAAAGTAGACGGTTACGAAACAAAAGTAGAAGGAACAACGATTACGAACACTTACAAAAACACAGACAAAACAGAAGTAAGTGGCAAAAAAGTATGGGATGACTACAACGATAAGTTCAACAAACGCCCAGAAAGCATCACGGTTCAACTACTTCAAAATGGTAAAGAGTTCAAAAACCAAGAAGTGAAAGCAGATCAAGCTGGAAACTGGAACTTCGATTTCAAAGATCTCCCAAAGTACGATGAACAAGGAAACGAGTACACGTACACAGTAAGTGAAGTGAAAGTAGATGGATATGAAACAAAGGTAGAAGGCACAACGATTACGAACACTTACAAAAACACAGACAAAACAGAAGTAAGTGGCAAAAAAGTATGGGATGACTACAACGATAAGTTCGGTAAACGCCCAGAAAGCATTACAGTTCAACTACTTCAAAATGGTACAGAGTTGAAAACACAAGAAGTAAAAGCCGACCAAGCTGGTAACTGGAATTTCAGCTTCACGGATCTCCCAAAGTACGATGAACAAGGAAACGAGTACACGTACACAGTAGGTGAAGTAAAAGTAAACGACTACGAAACAAAAGTAGAAGGAACAACGATTACGAACACTTACAAAAATACAGACAAAACAGAACTAAATGGTAAAAAAGTATGGGATGATTACAACAACAAGTTTGGTAAACGCCCAGAAAGCATCACAGTTCAATTGCTTCAAAATGGAACAGAGTTCAAAAACCAAGAAGTAAAAGCTGATAAGGATGGCAACTGGAACTTCGATTTCAAAGATCTTCCGAAGTACGATAAGCAAGGAAATGAGTATAAGTACACAGTAAGTGAAGTGAAAGTTAAGGACTATGAAACAAAAGTAGAAGGAACAACGATTACGAACACTTACAAGAATACAGAAACAACAGAAGTTAGTGGTAAGAAAACATGGAAAGACGATAACGCAAAAGATCGTCCAGAAATGATCAAAGTAGACCTACTACAAAATGGCAAAGTAATCGCAACACAAGAAGTAAGCGCAGCAAGCGAATGGAAATATGCGTTTAAAGATTTAGCAGCATATGATGAGAATGGTGTAGCTTACAAGTATGAAGTAAAAGAACAAGCAGTAGACGGATACAAATCCGAAGTAAAAGGAAATGACATCACGAATACAAAGGTTGGCAAAACAATAGTAGAAGGAACAAAGACGTGGAATGACGGAAATGCGACAAATCGACCGAAAACAATTAAAGTAGATTTACTACAAAACGGTCAGGTTATCGCAACGCAAGAAGTAAGTGAAGCAACGGGTTGGAAATATACATTTAAAGAATTAGCAGCATATGATGCGAATGGTGCAGCGTACAAATATGAAGTGAAAGAACAACCAGTAGATGGATATCAATCCGAAGTAAATGGTTATGATATCACGAATACAAAAATCAAGGACAATCCAAGTACAGAACCAAAAGATCCAAATAAAGAACCAAAAAATCCAAGTACAGATCCAAACGCAAATACAGACACAAATAGCGATTCTAAAGTTCCACCTACTAAAGAAAATACTAAAACATCAGTATGGCTTCCTAAAACAGGCGGAACATCGATGGATATAATTTCATACATTGGAGGTATGTTGTTGGTGGCTTTAGGTGGATTCATATTTGCTCGTCAACGAATGAGATAAAAAAATTGGATTTGGTGCAAGAAACCTATCAAACTTGGACATACGGATACTATTAAATTAGAAAGACTAGAGATTATATATGTCTAAGTCAAGTGATTTCAAAGAAAAACTATTATCAACTAGGGATTCATTTAATAATAAGTGACTTAGTGGAAAAAATAGATCATCTATTGCTTATGTAGTGATTATTACCTGGGTTCATATAGATGATTCAAAATTAAATCATCTATATGAAAGTAAATGAGTAATAGATGTAGTAATAGCGTACCGTTGATTCAAGAGAAAATACAATTGATTTTTAGTTAGGTAGAATAAGAAATAAAAAGGTCGCAGAGCGTTTTTTGAAGAAAAGCTTTGCGGCCTTTTTATATTTAAAATCCTTGTGCTATTAACCTAGACAAGTACACGGTCGATTTTATCATTTCCCGACAGAAAACTCCCACCTCAAGGAATGGGTAGGACATGGTCCAATGAGTAGGTGGGAGATGAATGGCGGTTAGGTAAAGGCCTAACATTTCTCCTTGCGGAAGAGTCAGTATGAGGTATCGGGATCCGTTCGTTCCTATAGAAGGGAGATGATGCAGGAAGAAGCATTTTTACATATAAGGAATTGTTCCATTATAAAAGTCTTTTCATATGTATACATTTTTGAAGGGTGGCAGAGGAATTTCGACAAAAAAGAAGAAATGATACGAGAGAAGTATTTTTGAGTATATTCCGATATCGTTCTCATACATATCGTGAAAAAAGCATGTAGAAAAACTAAAATAGAAAGTGAGGTGGAAAGTGCTGCTTGTCCATAAAGCGTATAAGTTCCGGATCTATCCTAATGCAGAACAAAAAATACGTATCGCGAAAACAATGGGTTGTTCTCGTTTTGTATTCAATTATTTTTTAGCAAAATGGAATGATAGATATAAAGAAACAGGGAAAGGATTAACCTATGGCACTTGTTCTTCGCAACTACCTGCCCTCAAAAAAGAATTTGTATGGCTCAAAGAAGTGGACAGCACGGCTCTTCAATCTTCTCTTCACAACCTCGCTGACTCGTATTCACGATTCTTCAACAAACAAAACAAAGCACCTCGGTTTAAGTCGAAAAACAATAAAGTCCAATCCTATACAACGAAGCACACAAATGGGAACATCGCGATTGTGGGAAATAAAATAAAGTTACCGAAACTTGGCCTTGTCACGTTTGCCAAAAATCGTGAGGTAGAAGGACGTATTTTGAGCGCTACTGTCAGAAGGAATCCAAGTGGAACATATTTTGTCTCGATTCTTGCCGAAATAGAAGTGCAAGAATTG
>NZ_AXVB01000031.1:0-41325 GCF_000482345.1 Bacillus sp. UNC437CL72CviS29
CTATTTCACTTAACTCCCCGGGTCCTTTTCCGTAAGAATACTGTTTACCTACAGGTTGTTGGAAACGATGAGTCTGATCTGTATGATACCAGTTCATCCATCTTTTAATTTGACTTACATTTTTAACCCCCAATGTTTCCATAATTGTTCGGTTAGAATAACCTTCCTTTTTCATTTCAACGACTTTCCATTTTATTTCTTCTGGATAATGAACTCTTTTCTTCAAATGAAAAACACCTCCACTTAATTCGCATTTAGTATGCGAATTAAGGAGGTGTTTTTTTCATGTCCCATTAATGGGGTTCACTTTATTCATACATGGGGCTTTCATTTTTTATAATATACAATCTTTAAGACTAACTCTTATCAAATATTTGTTTACAAATTACTTATATTCTCTTTAAACATCTTTGTTTTTACATCCAAAGAATTAACTATAAACTAGTTCTTTTTTGCTTAAACCAAGCACCTCTGCTGTTGAAGTATGAATTTCTTGGAAAAGCTCTGGGTTTTCTACTAGTGACACACCATAAGAAGGAATCATTTCTTTTATTTTCGATTCCCATCCGTTCATATGTTGTGAGAAGCACTTTTCTAATACTTCGAGCATAACGTTAACGGCAGTAGAAGCACCCGGAGAAGCACCGAGCAATGCAGCTACCGAGCCATCAGAAGCACTAACCACTTCCGTACCAAATTGAAGTGTTCCTTTACCACCGGCATCAGTATCTTTAATAACTTGCACACGTTGGCCTGCCACCACTATGTCCCAATCCCCGCTTTTGGCATTTGGAATAAACTCACGTAATTCTTCCATACGCTTTTCACTCGATAACATAACTTGCTGAATCAGATATTTCGTTAATGCCATCTCTTTTACACCTGCCGCCAACATAGTGAGGACATTATTTGGTTTTACGGAACCTATCAAATCAAAATTCGAACCAGTTTTTAAAAACTTTGGTGAAAAGCCAGCAAACGGCCCAAACAGCAATGTTTTCTTGTTATCTATATATCTTGTATCAAGATGTGGAACAGACATTGGCGGAGCACCAACCTTAGCTTTACCATATACTTTTGCATGATGCTGTTCTACAACTTCTGGATTGTTACATACCATAAATAATCCGCTTACCGGGAAACCTCCAATATGTTTTGACTCAGGAATACCGGTTTTTTGTAGTAAAGGTAGACTTCCTCCCCCACCACCGATAAAGACGAATTTTGCAGTATGATATTCAATTTTACCGTTATCAATATCATGCACTTTCACTTCCCAGGATCCGTCGCTAGTACGTTTAATATCCTGAACACTATGCTTGTAGTTTATCTCGACATTTTTACTCTGTAAGTGGTCAAACAACATACGTGTTAAAGCCCCAAAGTTGACATCCGTTCCAGAGTCGATTTTTGTTGCCGCTATTGACTCATTCGATGTACGACCTTCCATGATAAGCGGCATCCACTCCTTCAGTTTTTCAGGGTCATCAGAAAATTCCATCCCTTGAAACATCGGATTATTTGAAAGCGCTTCAAAACGTTTTTTCAAAAACGTTACATTTGTTTCCCCTTGTACCATACTCATATGAGGTATTGGCATAATAAAGTCCTGTGGATTACGAATCAGATTACTGTTTACAAGATAAGACCAAAACTGTCTTGAAAGCTGAAACTGTTCATTAATTTTGATAGCTTTGCCAATATCTATAGATCCGTCAGGTTTTTCGGATGTATAGTTCAGTTCACACAGTGCAGCGTGGCCCGTCCCAGCATTATTCCATTCGTTAGAACTTTCTTCTCCTGCGTTTGTAAGTTTCTCGAACACTTTGATTTCCCATTCAGGTGCTAACTCTTTCAATAATGATCCCAAAGTCGCGCTCATGATTCCGGCACCAATTAAGATAACGTCTGTTTTCTGCTGCATGTTGCTCATGATAATCTCTCCATCCCCTATATTAGCAAAAAAGTGTAGGCGCATCTTCTCAGATGTCGCACGCCTAGGCCCCAACCTAGAAACATATCTTTTCTGCCTCAATTATAGCCATATCATATTCTATTATAACTATTAATCGACTAAAATATCTAGTATTATCTGATAATTATAAACCATTTAATCCGGTAAACAAGTAAGAAGTTCGTACACAAGGGCCTAAAAACACCAAATAACCAATGTCTAAACCTTAAGATAAAGGCTTTGGTTCGCCTTTACCTGTGAACCGAAACCCTCCAATTTTTTACCGTTACTTATAATATGTTTCCCCGCACTTAATAGAGATTAAAAAGGAAAAATTAATTAATTTACAATGTATACTACGTCACTTTCTCTCAAAAATATCCATATCATCAATAAAAAGGAGAAGCTTTTCGCTTCTCCCTTCTTTACGATGCGTGCTCCTTCTTCTTCATTAATGCTCTTTTTTTCATAGCTTTTGTTAAGTAGCCACCTTTGAAAGAACGAATCTCATATGAAGACATAAATGCCTTCGGTGCGATTCGATTAATAATTTCTAAAAGCTCTTTCTCACGTGAACGCTTTGCAACAATATCTAAACGGTAACGAATCGAATTTATCCCTTCCCCTTCAAATACAGTTACACCAAATCCTGAATGTCTTAACTCATCAACTAACTCATTGCAACGGTCTAGTAAACTAACTTGGTATGTAATATACCCAATTGCCAATTTATTTTCTATATAACCACCTAATAAAAGCCCGGCACTAAAGCCAATGACATAGGATACAATATTCATCCAATTTGATAAATCTTGGAATACAATCCCTAAACTTACAATATAGATTGCACCTTCTAATAGTCCAACACCAGCAGCGGATCTTGTTTGATTCTTTACAAGCAAAATCGTCCGGATTGTTAAAACAGGAACATAAATAATTTGAAGTACAAAAATAAGTAGCGCTTGTAACATTTGCATCCACCTCTTTCAAAAAGTCTTTTGTCATAATAACATATATAACCTTTAGAAAGCGATGGGTTTTCATAAAATTCTTTAAGATTTCGCATGAAAAATAATGTAAAACTTTATTCTCCGTGTTTTTTCTTCACCTTCATATGTTTAGAGGTGGGAGTCCTCTCGAAAGATATGATAGAAAAAGGACTTTACGCCGGTCTTTTTACATTTAGTTCAAATTCTTTTCATTTTTTCCTCTTCGTTTCTCTTCTTCTTTAGCTAATTGTATATTCGCATAGGCTAAATTCGCAATCATTAAAAAGTGCCCGCCTAAAATGCCAGTACCAAATGCCCACATTTCCATTTCATGTTCAATTTCATACATAATGATTGCACCCAATATAGCAGCTGCAAAACGATTTAAAATCCCTAATCCTGGCGCTCGTTGTTTTAATACAATGCTTTTCCCAATCTTTTCAACTCGTCTTGCTAGCAACCAAAGACAGTATGCGCTGACTGCTAATCCGATCCCAAAGCCAGTAACTTGCTTTGAAAAAGGCGTTATCGTCCATAAAAGTAGTAAACCACTAAAAATCATATATAACTGTAGTTTGTATACTCGTAACGCAACTTCAATCAAAATATCCGCTCCTTGTTTCAAGTTTTGCAATAGGTAAAAAAAAAGCAGCAACCTACACAGTTGCTGCTTTCTCTTGTTGATGATCAATTTTTCGAATTTCAATGCGTTTAATTTGATATGCATCTTTTTCAAGAACTTTAAACTCATATCCTTCTGCTTCGACACATTGTCCTTCTTCAATTTCATGGTTCTGCATCATAATCCATCCACCAATTGTATCCACATCTTCTTCTTCGATGTGTAAACCAAATAAATCTTTAACTTCTGTAATCAACACTTTTCCATCCACAATTTTGTGATGATCATTTATGTGTTGAATTGGTGGGTGTTCATCTTCATCGTATTCATCACGAATTTCGCCGACGATTTCCTCCAATATATCTTCAAGCGTTACAATTCCGGCCGTGCCTCCGTATTCATCATATAAAACAGCCATTGGAATTCGCTTTTTCTGCATTTGCAGAAGTAAATCGTGAATTGGAGTTGTTTCCATAACTTCAATAATCGGACGCATATACGTACGAATAGATGATAAATCTTTTGTATCGCCTTTCATATATCGAATAAAGAAGTCTTTTACGTTAACCATACCAATAATATCATCTTTATCTTCTCCAAAGATTGGATAACGCGTGTATCGTTCACTTTGGATGATGTTCATGTGCTCTTCTACTGAATCTTCGAGATAGAAACCGACAATTTCCGTCCGTGGTACCATAATCTCTTTCGCAATGCGGTTATCAAATTCAAAGATATTATTTACATACTTATATTCTGCTTGATTAATTTCTCCACTTTCATAGCTCTCTGAAAGAATTAATCGTAATTCCTCTTCAGAATGGGCTACTTCATGTTCAGAAGCCGGTTTCAAGCCGAACAAACCAGTTATAACACGTGCTGAACTATTTAGCATCCAAATAAAAGGATACATTACTTTATAGAACATCATGAGCGGTCCAGCAAATAATAAAGTTACTCTTTCCGCCTTTTGAATTGCCATTGTTTTTGGTGCTAATTCACCTACCACAACATGTAAATATGTCATAATCATAAAAGCAAGACCAAAAGTTAATACATGAGATATAGAAGGAGTTATATTCCATTTCTCAAATAGCGGACGCAAAAGCTTCTCTATTGTCGGTTCACCTAACCAACCCAGTCCCATTGCCGTAACTGTAATTCCTAACTGGCAAGCAGATAAATATTCATCTAAATTTGTTGTTACCTTTTTTGCTGCTAACGCACCGCGTTTTCCTTCCGCAACAAGCTGATCTATACGACTTGAACGTACCTTAACAATCGCAAATTCTGCTGCTACGAAAAATCCAGTAAATGCGATTAAAATCGCAACCATGACTAAATTAAATATTCCCAATGAATCCCCTTAGTAAAAAAACTAAGGTGTTCACCTCCTGTATACTTATAATGTTTTCTGATTCTCTATTTCTTTAGAAAACATAGCGCTATACAGAAATTAAAAGAGTCGGATCCAATTTCAACTATAAAAATAGTATCAATGTTTGTATTAAAGTCGTCGTTTGACCAGATAAAGACTTCGATATTTTTTCACGTTGTGAATCTGTTAACCCATCTAATAGAGGTTTCAACTGTGTTAGTTCTGCTTCTAATTGATGGATATGGTTTGTCACTTCATTCACTTGTTTCGAAACGTGTTCATTGATACCGAGCAGCTTCTTTCTCTCCTCGATCCTCTCTTTAATCTCACAAAGCGGCATATGCATTTCCTTGCATTTCTCAATAAATTGTAATGTCTCAAATGCTGTTTCATCGTAATAGCGATAATTAGATTGAGATCGCTCCGCTTTTAAGATACCTAGATTCGTATAATAATCAATCGTTCGTTTCGATACGTGAGCCAAGTGAGCCAACTGTCCGATTCGATACACCTTCCCAACGATTTTTCCCTCCCCATTTATGTTAAGAACATCATACAATACATAAACTGTACAGTCAAACGTGACAGTTTTCTAGCTCTGAATATGAATGACCAATTCGCACTTGATCTCCCTTCTCTAAACTAATTGACTTTGGATAATTACTAATGTGAGACTGAATCACAACATATTTCATTTTACCTATCCCATATTCTGAAAATTAAGTTATAATTTTATTATAAAACTTATTTACGATAAACAAATTCAAAATATTGAGAGGAGAAATTCTTATGTACTACAGCAACCTTTTCGAAAATGATCAACCTGTAATCCGTCTATAATCTAAGGCGGGCATGCTTATATTTTTATAAAAAATATGCCTCGTCTTAGGACTTGTAAGGATCCTACAAATAGACGGAGGTATTTCACAATGAAACAAACAATTTTAGGTGCCATATGTTTATCACTTGCAGCAAGTATTTGGGGTGGTATGTACGTTATCAGTAAATATGTACTAGACTTTGTTCCCCCTCTTACACTTGTTTGGCTTCGCTTTATCATCGCTTTTTTCGTTCTATATATTATTTTGAAAATAATTGAACGAAAAAATAAAAAGAAACTCCTCATTCATAAACGAGACTGGTTACTTTTTGCTTGGATCGGTTTCATTGGCTATTTTATTTCAATTACATGCCAATTTGTTGGAACAAAATTATCAGATGCTCACACAGGTTCTTTAGTTACATCAGCCACTCCAGCATTTATGGTTGTATTTGCTGCTTTGATTTTGAAAGAAAAACTAACTGCACGTAGAATACTCTCTACCATCTTAGCTACAATAGGCGTCACAATTGTCATCGGATGGGATATAGAGATGGGTTCTTATTTTATTGGCACAATCATTTTAGTTGGAGCTGCCATTACATGGGCTTTACTATCTATTTATGTAAAAATTGCTTCTAGCCGTTTTTCATCCTTGGTCATTACAACGTATGCAATATTCTTTTCGTTATTTTTCATTACACCGTGCATGATTTGGGAGTTACAATCAAGTCCAATTGAAAACTTAAATCCCACAATCATTTTAGGTATTCTATATTTAGGAATCATCTCCACTGCAGGTGCCTTTTTTCTTTGGAATAAAGGACTTGAGTTAATGGATGCCAGCATCGGTTCATTATTTTTCTTTTTTCAGCCCATCGTTGGTTCATTACTAGGGTGGCTATTATTGAATGAAACATTAAACAGCAACTTCTTTATTGGTGGTGCCCTGATTATATTTAGTGTAGTGATTACTACACTTGAAAAGAAGGGCTAACAATAGCAAAAAACACAGGCTGTATAATACTCCAGCCTGTGTTTTTAATTTCTGTTATACACTGTTAAATATTGATGTTGACAATAATCAGAAGTATATTGGGCCTGTTTTTATATCCACTTCTTTAAATCCTTATTTACAAATGTCAAACATACCAAGCATCCTCAGTGAATCTATTCCATTCTAATGTAAAGTTGTTTGCTTTAAGTTTGATACTGCAAAATTGTTTTGTTTTCCAATCAGTGCCGAACATTTCAAAAATAAAATTATTTCTAATTGAACTTTGGCTAAAAGTCAAAAACTCCATTTCTTCCAATTCAACTATTGGGACTTCCTTATCAATTCCATCATCAAAATGGATAATGAGTTTAATCATTGTTACACCTTTAAAAGTAAGTTTGCATCTATCCGTTGCCTTTGCAACTTTATAAGGATTGAGAGGATGAATTTTGGAAATATAAACAAATTCAAATTCAAAAATAGCCATATCTTTTTCAACCTTTATTTCTTCAACACAGCAATCGTGAAAATCTAAGTAGTCAAAATAATGATTTGTGGTTTTATATTCCCAAGAATTCAAATTCACTCTATTTAACACCCCTCAATTAGAAATTACGATAAATGAATAATCTAGGTTTATCCTAAGTGGTAATTGTTATGAAACATTTACATATTATCTTTTCCTCAAGCAGACCAGTGCGCCGGACGAGAAAGCAATCTTGGTAATTTCGTGTTGACATCCCCTTTCGCTGCGTTAACCTGAACTTGAGTCAGAAAAACACTCTCAGTAAGATCTGCCCCACGAAGATCAGCGTCTCGTAAATCGGCACCAATAAAGTCAGCCATTCTTAAATCTGCTCCTCGAAGATCAGCTGCAATTAAGTATGCTCCTCGTAAATTTGCTCCCTTAAGATCTGCCTTTCTAAGCTTTGCCCCCATAAGGTTTGCTCCTCGATGATTAATCCTTTTATTTTTTTTCGAACTCTTATACTTGTAACGTGACTCCGTCCATACTAATTCGCTTGTCTTTAATAGAAGTTCATTTACATATGCTCGGTGTGATGGAATGTTTAAATCCATCAGCAATTCTGGACTAAGCTGAGAAAGTCGTTCCGTCTCTGCAATTGCGTCAAAAATTCCCTTATGAATCGTACGTGTCGCTTTTAACGCTAAAGCCTCATTCAAATACCACAGCATCTCATGAAGTTGGTGCATAATTGGGAAAACGTCATACATTTTCTTGGCATGTTTTGAATCTCCCCTCCAGTCAACTCCCTCAAAAGTAACCTGTGAAACTTTTTGTCCCGCACCAAAACACTCAAATACAGTACATCCTTTAAAACCTCTCTGCCTTAGATTTTTATGAATGCTACAACGAAAATTTGATTGCAGATTAGAGCAAGGCTTACCAGCATCCTTATTAACTGCAAAATCTGCCGAAGCTGCGAAAGGTAATGCAACGCAGCACAAACTGAAGCAATTCTCACAGTCAGCTCGTAAACTATTAAAACTCACATCAGTTTTTGCATCCAAAAAATTATTATTCTCTAACAAAACATGTACCCCCTGTTGTTCTACCTCTTATTTCATTTTAAATACATAATCAATTCGTAAATCAAATATCATATTTCATTTCAAACGCTACGCTAACTTCCAAATATAATTTCATATGAAAAGGACATATTCTCCAACCTATATTATCATTAAATTATAAAGATTCATACAATCAGGAGGGAATCATATGACATTAGAAATGAAAACAAACTGCCAAACTTGCAATGCTTCACTTCAAACGGATTCGGAAGCTTATATTTGCACTTACGAATGTACATTTTGTGCACCGTGCACGGAAAAAACAAATCATGTTTGTCCAAACTGTGGTGGTGAATTAGTGCGTAGACCCAAAAGAAAATCATAAAAGCAAAGCTACTCATAGCTTTGCTTTTCATTTGAACACTTATTTAAAAATCTCTTTCAATTCACTTCCAATTAACTCAGATAAATATTCATAACCAACAGCATTAAAATGTAAGCCGTCACGCTCTTCATTTTCTACGAATTTCTTATAATCTAATTCTTCAATCATGTGAGAATGTAGATTAAGAAAATGAACTCCTGTTTGTTCTG
The DNA here is from genome assembly GCF_000482345.1 of Bacillus sp. UNC437CL72CviS29. Classification (NCBI taxonomy): domain Bacteria; kingdom Bacillati; phylum Bacillota; class Bacilli; order Caryophanales; family Bacillaceae; genus Bacillus; species Bacillus sp. UNC437CL72CviS29. Next base: position 8,888 of record NZ_AXVB01000031.1, read on the forward strand.
CCACTTCTCTTACTACTTCCGCATACTGTAATAATACTTCATTTGTTCTTGCGTACTGCCTTTCCTCATCCACTGGTGCTGGACTTATGAGAAGCACTTTTTCTGGTGAAATTCTTTTCACAATCGTAATTAAATTTTCTTCATATTCTTGTAGTGATACTTGTTTATGAAATGCTGCATCATTCGCACCAAAAAAGACTGTTACAAATGTTGGCTCGTAACATAAGACATCCTCTTCTATTCGTTTTAATGCGTCAAACGTATTGTCACCAGAAACCCCTGCATTTACCACTTTCCATTCAGGAAACAGACTTTGTAAACGCGGTGTTAATCTAGGTTCGCCATTCCAGAATGTTTCACCGTCTGTAATACTATCACCAAAACATACTAATGTTTTCATTTCCGTTTCCCTTCTTATGTATGAAATAATTTTCCTTCTAATGCTGAAATATAGCGCTGAGCCGAACGTTCTACAGCTTCATTTGCATTCTCTTTTACTACCCTGTGAAAAGCGTTGTATAAACGATTAAAAGGAAGTGACTTTACCCTTTTGGCCATTTCTTCAACTTTATTTACTGGTAACGGAATTAAATTGGGATAGCTATACATAAAGCTCACCCACTCTTGATCCGCTACAACTTGAATAATGTCCCCTGTTAATAAAATCCCTTTCCCTTCATTCCCCTGTGACCAGTGTAAAACAGAACCACCTTTAAAATGTCCGCCTAGACGATGCACAGTGAGTTCATGAGATAATTGCAATGATTCTCCTGACCAAAAAACAATATGTTTACTTGGACGCATGACCCACTGTTTATCATCTTCATGAATATAGATTGGTACATCGAATCTTTCCGCCCATTCTACTTGAGTAGAATAATAGTGCGGATGGGATAACGCAATTGCATCTAATCCCCCTAATTCTTTCACCTTCTCAATCGTATTTTCATCGAAGTATGTAATACAGTCCCATAACAAATTATACGATTCTGTTTTTACCAAATAAGTTGTTTGACCAATCGCAAATTCTGGTTTCGTTGTCATGCTATATAATCCTGTTTCTTCTTCAATGATTTCATTTTGATATGTATGGCTCGCTTGTAAATCATCAAGTGTTGTCCAAGATTGCCCTTTCGGATTCACATACTGCCTCTCCTCATTACAAATCATACAATTCACTGGTTCTTCTGTACTCGCTGCATATTGCACGCCGCACGTTGTACACACAAAATTCTTCATAAAAATTCTCCTGTCCCTATTTATTTTTTTATCTATCAATCTTTCATTGTTAATGAATTTGATCCATCCAATAACGCCAAGCTTGTAAATAAGCTTCTAAATCTTCAGGATGATGTCTCATACAAGTGTCTAATCTGCAATATAAAGCGATTACAACTTCTTCATATAAAACTTTTCTCGTTCTATTATGAAATACACTCTTTTCTACTACCTCGCCTATTGTTTCCTTCGTTAGATCTTCCGGCGTCGAACAAAATGCATAAATGAAATCATATATTGGATCTCCCAAAACTGGCAGAGGGTCAATCACACCATATAGTCTATGCTCATTAAATATAAAATTATGAAATCCACAATCCCCATGTAATAAATATGGTTGATTACTATATCTCGTTCTATTTGGACTGTGTACTAATTTAAGAACAGTATGAAAATCTTCTTCTGCTATATAGGATTTTACAGTTTCATTAGCTTCCATCACCCTCTCTAAAAGAAAGACCTGCCAAGAGTCTACCGGTTCTTCTTTCCATCCCCACTGATCCATTTTCATAGCTGGTTTATATGTATGAATCACTTTCTGTACAAGTGTAAAAAGAATATCTTTTTTATTCTCAACATCATAACTTGTGGAACCAGGGATAAATGAATAGACCATATATCTATTGAGTGAATCTACATACAAAAGCTTAGGAAATACACTTTTGTCTTCATAAAATTTAAGGAAATAAGCCTCTTCTCCAATTACTTTCGGTTCATTCAACTTAACAACGCACGGCTCATTTCCTTCTATAAGGTACAGTCTACTTGTAGTACCGCCGGTTAATCTCTTGCACCCTTTTGGATAATGATCAATGACTTCATTAACAATTAATTGTTCAATAATTTCTGAAATATCCACTTTTCCTATTCCCACTCTGCAAATGTATTTGAAATTCCTATAAATAAGACAACGTTATTATTATTTGACAAATATAAGGAAACTCCTTTAATTTTTATATTATAAAAAAGCAATCCTCATTTCTCCGACACCGATAATGCTGCAACTAATATCTCTATACAAATTTCATTCCACTTTGGATAATATAATGTAATCTCATTTGGTTTCACAAATACCATACTACTCGATTCGTACTCACCGCTAAAATCATACACTTCTGTAATATCCATCCGGTACAACGGTTGATATCCTACCTTAGGCTATGGATCATTGGCATTCCAATTCGGGTTTTCACCATGGTTTACAGCAATATATCCAAGTAAAAGACATTCTCCTTTTACATATCCTTCTTCCTAATACATATTTTATTTTCACACAACAAAAACCTGCTACAAATTGGAGGTTATATAAAATGAACCTTACTTGTATTCTCTTTTAATTTTTATAAATAAGGGAATGCTATAAAAACACCCGTATAATAGGAGGTTTTATATATGAAACACGATTTTTTACAAGCCGTAAATCAAGCTATCGGTAAGGTTGAACATATTCATATTGAAGAAAGTGGCGCGGACAGCCTACTGATTCATCACGATGATGTAAGGCAATTGAAACAAGTTGCTGAAACGTTAGAAAATAACAATTTCCATTCCGTTATGAGGCAAAATGGGAATACATCTTTTATTGAAGTAGTAAACAGATAAAAAAAGTTCGGTCATATACCGAACTTTTTTTATCCTCTCAGCCCCTAAACCTATTTAAAAGTTTTGCAATACAATTCCGTTTCTGCCTTTATAGAGCATCCGTTTTTCAAAAAAACCTTTTGCATTTTTTCATTTGTCATATGGGTACTTCCTATATAATAGGTAGCTCCCCTTTGCTTTAACAAACGTAAAGATTGAAGATGAATATGAGCACTAAGTCCTTTTCCACGTTCCTCTGGCAATAATCCGAAATAAAATAATCGTCCTTCCTCCTTCGTACCAGGTTCAATATGAGGAATAGATATTCCAATCGGTTGCTCCTTATCATAAAAGGCAATACATGATTTTTCCCAACCCTGGCCTAATTCTGCTTGTATAGCGTAAAAATGTTCATTGATATTAAGAATGGATGATTTATTATCTGACCCTAGCATACATCGCTCCCAAAGTGATTTAAATTCTTCTTCAGACAATGTCCCTTCATCTATAGAGCGAAAATTATACTGTTTCTCTGGAACTACGATACACGAAAGTTTGCGAAACACTTCTATTTTTGCTGCATAAAGCTGAAAACCAAATTCACGTAATATTTTTGCACTCGGAGTATAACTGTTAAAACTTTTATCTAGTAAAACACTCGCTCTTTTTACCTTCCAACTTGAGCAAACCTCTACAAATCTTTTTATCTTCTCTTTATAATTTTGAAGATCATACAGCGCATCTTCTTCAATTTCTTCAATTGTTACTGCATTTGGTAACCCATTTAATACTTTTTTGGAGGAACCAAATATGTTTTGAACCGTTGTAAGATTACACATTGTGTTCACCTTTCTATGCAAAAGTTAAAACTACCAATCATAGAGTACAAACATCCGAAATTATACTATTCGGGTTACCCCCATTAAATCCCTTTCAGTTCTAGAATAAAATGTTTTCAGTTTAATGAAAATTTAACCGTAAACATACAGATAAAAAATGGGCTCCTAGCATTTACATTTCCGTTTCATTCCGCCTACTTCTATAGCGAATTAATTAAGTGTAGCGTGAGACATACATCTATATAACGCTTCGGTAAATACAGATAACCCTTGTTTTTATGCCTATTCATAAAAAGCACGACACCCTTTCTCATTAACATAAGAGAACAGTAATGCACTTTTAATCTCAAGAATTTGAAATGTCCCCAAAACGAAAAATTTATTATTTTACAGTTATTTATGAGAATTCGACTCATTTTTTTCGTTTTTGGCGCAACCCATTTCTAAAGTTCATGGGCATATGACGAGAACCCAAAATGTATTCATTCATATTCACAGATGATATCTTTTTAGTTTACTTCTTATGCTGAAGCAGCAAGAAATTGTTGTACTTTGCGCATTAATTTGATATTTTATGGAAAGATATACTAGTAAGTATACGATTTGAACATTCTATTTTTTAGAGTGTAACAGGAGGAGAATGAATATGTCTGAAATTGAAGTAGGCGAAATTTTCACCCTTAGCGATGAGAGTAATGAGGAGCAGGAAGTTGAAGTGCTCGGAACAATGAATGTCGAAGGAGCAGAATACATTGCTGTTGGCTTTGTAGAAGACATTGAAACGGAAACAGAGGAAGACATTGATATCTTCTTTTTAAAAGTAGAAGAAGATAGTGAATTCTCATACATTGAGAGTGATGAGGAATTTGAAAAAGTATCTGCTGCGTTTGAGAAAATGATGGAAGAGCATGAATAATATTAGTTGGACACAAGAGGGGGATGCATATCACCCCTCTGTTTTTGCATATAAGGGTGCCGCCCATCTCCATCAAGCTAAGATGTTGAATTACCCCCAAAACGAAATTTTTCTCACCAAATTTATTTGCGTTAATTAAGTTCAACTTTTTTGTTTTTGTAGCATTTAATTTCATTAGGTTGAATACCCATTTTTTTGAGAATTTCCTGATTCATTTTAAGATGGAGGCGGAAATCCATAGCATTTCTCGAAACACTTTGCTAGATCACACTACTTGCATTCTTGCAATCTATATAACCATTATGTGCATTATGCATCAAAGGCTGTATTTTAACAGATTTACTAATCTCTTCACGGTGCTTTCTAATTTTACAAATCAATCCTAGAAAAAACGATCCAAATAACGAACTGCTGTTGGTTTGAAATAGTGTTTGATTAAAATGGAACTACAAACGCTGGATTTATAACATAAGAAAAACTCACATTTTGAAAAAAGATTGATCAAAATATGAGTTCGATTTGTTATTTGATGATTATTGTTTATAAAAATGGTTGATCATTTTTAGGTTCGTTTTGTTGAATATTAGTGCTCGTTAACTGAATCAAATCGATTAATCTTTCAGATGTAATTTTTCTGAAATAAAAAATTGTTACTTCAATGGAGTATTTTGGGGTTTTATAACAGCATCTTTTTTCGGCATTAAGTCACCGTTTATACCTTTAAAAAAGAGAGGTAATCCTTCTGCTAAGACAGGGTGTATAACTTTAGTTGGATCTTGTCTTTGATGATGAATATGTAAATGAGGTTCTGAAGATGAACCGCTATTCCCAACACGTCCTATTACATCCCCTGGTTTTACATGATCTCCTACTTGAACAGAGATACTATCTTTTTTTAAATGGTTAAGTAAAAGATAAGTACCTGTTTCTTTTATTTTTATGTACACATGATTTCCTTCCATTGAATTAAAATTTTCTGATCCTGGTTTAATGTCAGCTTCATCATCTGAAACAGCAACTACTATTCCAGAAACCGGCGTATGAATTTCTTTATTCCATATTCCGTAATCTTCATTCCTATCACTTTTAATATTATATGGTTCCATTACTAAATCATATGCCCATCTCTCTGATGCCCATGTTGCATGAGGTAAATTATCTTTGACACTATCTCCCCCCCAACCAACTACAGTTTTTTCAGCTAAAGGCCAACTTACCGTTATAGATGGTTGTGCACGCTTAATATTGTTTGGATAAGCACAGAGAATAATATTCATGGTCATTAAAATTGGAAAGATTAATACTATGTTTATCATTACATTAATAAACAACTTTAAACTTTTTTTCTTTTTAACAATTAAAATGATAAACATGACAAAATTAATTAATAATCCTAGTGCTCCTATGATAGGTAAAACTAATTTGAGTATTGCCCATGAATACGCACCAAATATACCACCAATAAAAAAAGAACTGATCCATAATAGTAAAATGAGCCCTATTAACACACAATTTGGATAACCAATCTTTCGCAATAATTTTTTTAAAATAAACTACCCCTCCTTATATCTAAAATCTATTAGGATTAATATTTCAGTAGGCTCTTAACTCAATCTGTTCATCTATTGCCAAATAATAAGAACCATTCCCATTAAATATAACAATTTAAGGATAAAATTTCCATGCAACTTCAGGTGTAGATTCAGTCCGTTATTATTTTCTTATTAAGCAAATCTGTTCCTATAGTTAAAAAAGAAACCTACCCTTAGACAAAAATTATCTAAGGGAAAAAATATCGTAACATTTTTAGAAACGTCGTGACTTTATTCAAAACATCGCGACTTTATTTCAAATCCACAACTGCATCTTATTGAATAGAAAGTTCATTATTTGGTCTCTTTTGATGTACCCGTATAGGAAAAAGCAATTTCATATTGATAGTAAAGATAACTACAGAATAATTATGATGTTATGTAGCATATATATAGTCTAGTTGCCTGAACTATTAATCATAAAAAAAATCATATCAGTAACACTCTAATACTTTTCTTTTACCATTCAGGTGTTACTCGTATAAGGCAATATATTTCTGTTTAATTCCTGTTTAAAAGGAGATGGTTGAATGAAGTTAAATCATTTGAATCTATGTGTTGATGATTTATCAGAAGCTAGGCATTTCTTTGAAACATTTTTTGATTTCCAATTTTTAGAGCAAAAAGGAAAAGCTCTTGTAGTCATGAGTGATGAAAATGGATTTATTCTCGTGTTAAGTGATCCAAAAGCATTCAAGGGAAACAAGGCTGTTACATATCCTGAAGCTTTTCACATTGGTTTTTTGGTGGAAACTTCAAGTGAAGTTGATCAAGCATATAATCGTTTAGTTGCTGGAGGCATCGAAATAGATAAGGAACCTTATACAATGAGAGGTAGTAGTTACGGGTTTTACTTTACAGTATTTAATGGTTTATTAATTGAAGTTTCTTGCCTTGACTATAAAGATGGTAAGAAAGTTTCAAAAGCCAATGACACATTCCTTACATAACAACTTTCAACCGAACAAGTCATATCTCATATAAATTAGTTACGAAAAAGGTCTCTTTTTTCTATTCAGGGGCCTTTTATATTGAGTAGCGATCAAGAATATAAAATACCTTACGTACATAAAAATGAGGCTTCTACATAAGTTTTAAGCAAACTTTTTTATAAAATGAAATGTTCATCCATACAAAAAGAATCCATTTGTTCAAACCTTATTCCAAACCAATCCATTACATAAGTAAGCGTCAAATATTTTCCACCAGCCATTTGTATATAACCCATGAGATAATCTCTTTACATACTACATGTGGAGGTTTTTTATGGAAAAACACCTATTAGAAAAAGAATGGGAAGTTTAGTTTAGAAAACCTTGCAACAGAACCAAGTTAATAAGCGATTTTGATCCAAAGGCGGCAAAACATATTCCTCCGATAGCTTTGCGGTCTATTCATACATTACCAATTTAAGCCCATTATGATATAATTTTTGTAAAGAGAGGTGAATTTTTTGGAAAGGAAAAATCTGAAGGTATTCACTAAAATCTCGTTCTTTACAGCACTGACTACGATTATTGTTATACCAACCTCCTTATTCATTTCATCTATAACTTCGGACGAGAGTGTGGAATCTATCCTAAGTGTCTTTATATCACTTGCGTTTTTTACTTCCTTATTTGGCATTCCCTTGAGCATCGTTTCAATGTTCAGTAAAGAAAATTTAACTAAAAGAAGTTTTGCTTTAATTGTAAATTCACTGCCAATCACTCTTTTTGTTTATGCTCTAATTATGGAATTTATAGATGAATTCCTTCAAATTGCACCTTAAATGAGTTCAAATAAAAAGGAAATATAAATAATTTTGAGTAATTAGCTATTAGGAAAAATGATATAGAAAGTCTTTACGTGGAGTGGCGAGAATGATTGACTTGTTTCTCAAAAACGGTTCATCAATCGCAGAGACTTGCCCATTAGCTTTCAGTTGTATTAACTAAATAAATATCGAAATATTCTCACGCCCAGTTTTTAGTAATGGTACCATCCGTTGTGACGTAACTATTAAACAATTTGAACTGGATTAAAAAATCGCACAAAAATTATTGCGGCGTTTACATGTATGAATCAACTTGAAAAGGAGTTTGTTTCATGAATATTACATCTCTTTCGACTTACTGTTTTATTATTACGTTTACTTACATAAAAAATATCCCGATACCTACAAAAGGACCGGAATATTTTTAAATCATATATAAAGATTACGTTTATTCATAATATAGTTAATATACTTAGCTGCACTGCTCTCGATATCTTCATCCTTTAGTTGATATTCCGCTCCATACAACGTAAATGTTGGTATAAATTTCATCCCCGTATATAGACAAGTCGCCTGGAATGGTTTTGTTAGTTCGTTCATTGTAAACCCATCTTTATACTGCGTCTCTAATCCCCCTATAGAAATCGCCAAACCAAACTCTTTATTACGTACTTTATCCCCTGTAGAACCATATGCAAAGCCGTACGTCAGCACATCATCAAACCACTTCTTTAATAATGGTGGTGAACTATACCAATAGAACGGAAATTGAAATATGTAACGATCGTGTTCTAATAATAACCTCTGTTCATAATCAACATCGAATTCCCAATTAGGAGCTGTTTTATATAATTCATGCACTGTTATCTCATTAGAATACTTTTCCAATTCTTCTTTCCATCTTTTATTAATCCGTGACTCTTCAATATTAGGATGTGCTACAATTACAAGTGTTTTCATCGATTATTTTCCCCCTTATAAAAAAATGAAATCCTTAAGTATTAGTATGTGTTAGTTACATATAATTGAAAAGTACGTACTTTCAGGTGCTATAGGAACCTCAAAGTACCTATGGAGGTGTAATATATAGATGAATCAGAATCATAACTTTCCTATCGCTACCACCCTTGAAGTCATCGGAGGAAAATGGAAGAGTAGTATTTTATGCATTCTCATGAGCGGAAAGAAACGGACACACGAACTGAAACGTGCAATCCCAGATATTACACAAAAAGTTCTGACGCAACAATTGCGACAACTTGAAGCTGATGGAATCATCCATCGTACTGTATATAAAGAAGTTCCACCAAGAGTTGAATATACAATAAGTGAATATGGAAAATCTTTAATTCAAATTATGAATGAAATGTGTGAATGGGGAAAAGATCATCAAGTCAAAAAATCAACAAAACAAAAGAACCCTTAAATGGGTTCTTTATATATCACTCTTGAAATTTCTTTTCAGTCATCTCTATTAATTCCTTTGTAAATTTATCATCCCAGGAAGAATCAATAAGTACCAACCCTTTAGAGATATTTAATATTAAGCCATTTGAAGGGACTGCGTCCCCATTAAAGTAACCAAGTTCTGTATGAACCCATACTTTTGAGTTTATCTGAGAGATTGAAATAGTCCTCTCCTGATTTTTAATTACGCTTTGTTCTTCTTTTACTACCGCATGCACTGGCTTTACAAAACTAGCAAACTGTCATCCCCCTAATAAGGCTATGCACACCCCTACTTTTAACGCTTGTTCTTTTCTCATAATCATTACTTCCCCTCGTTTTTTCTGCACATTTTTATTTACTAGGAAGCTTTGATAGACGCTCCTTATAATTTTTAGATAATAAAATATTTAGCACACCTATCATATTATTTGTTTCTTGTCGTGCTTTTTCATATGCTTCTGAAAAGGCCACTTTATTTTCCTTTGGTTTTTCAATGTTTGCCAATTCACGCCAACTTTTCTTCATCATTTCATATTTTGCATATAACCCGGAATCTGTTTCAGATTGTGCTACTGGGGCCATATAATCAGATTCTCCACCTTTTCGAAGATATGCAAGTGCCCCTGTAATCTCATCATTTGAAAAATCACCTTGTCTTGCGGGTGCTTCTAATACACGAAGTGACCGAACAGATACGTATACAGCCTTTACAAGTGCTCTTTCTAAATTCGATATTTCATCCCATGATTTATACTGAAAAGAAGGATCCTGTCCTCTAGTCATAAATGTAAACCCTTCTTTAATCAAATCAGTTGGCGCATTTTCCAGCGGCTCCCCTGTATGAACATTTACAATTAAATCCCCATAATTAGATATATCAGTTCTTCGACCATCTTCACTCGTAACACGGCGAATCGGATGATCTGTGTAAAGTATGTATCCACGTTTATCAATATGTTGCTTTAATTCCTCTACTGTTGTTGCAATTCCAATTTGTCCCTCTTCTTTCTTTTGTACTTCTTCTTTTTTCTCTGCAGAATTTTTTCCTTCTTGATTCAATGCCGTATTTTCTTTTTTCTCCTCTGCTGGCTTTACTGCTTCTTTTTCAGCACAAGCAGACAATGTTAATAATGCAACCATTGTTATTAGATTTAGTAACCGTCTAAATTTCATGTCATTTCCCCTCCATATTCATTATACATACAAAAATTAACAAAAACTAACATAATCTTCTTATCATTCATACTTTTCTAATTGTACAATTACATACTCTATTCCCTCTTGAAATGCGCTATTTGTCCAATAGAACATCTACGATTATTTTAATATCTGCGATGTAGCATAAAAAAAAGAACTTGGTGTATCCCAAGTTCTTTCTCCTCTTTATTCATTAAAGATAACTTTTTAAACTTCTCTACAGTCTCAAAATAATAATCTGATTCCTTTTCCCTTTGCTTATTAATTCCCGGAATTTGATGGGACCAACCAGCTGGCAAATGTAACGTTACAGCTTTTTGCTATTTCTAGTGCAGATTTTAAATCCTCTAATACAATAACTTCATCTTCACGTAAATTCCTACCTATTGCATTCCTTTCACTATTATTTCATGTTAGTGTCATATCATCTAACTTTATATCTTTACCACTCTCTATCTCGATTGATTTTCATCTTTTCCTGAAATGCTTCCTCTAAATCAATTTCTAATTTATTCGCTAAATCGCACACATTCCAAATTACATCAAACATCTCTAAGCCTATTTCTCTATTCGTATTCTGATCCTCATTTCGCTTTACAATTGCTTCTGCTAGTTCCCCTAATTCCGCCATTAAGTACATTGTACGCATTTCAATCGTTGTATTCTGAAATCCTTTTTCTTCACTGAAGTTTGCTACATACTGCTGAAATTCAGAAAGCTTCATTTTATATCCCTCTTCCCTTTTTATGAATTTCTTCTACCAATCTTCTATCTTCTTTATATTTGCAGCGATTTGGCTGCCCTTCTGCACGATGTATTCTTAAGCTATTTAACTCATATACAACTGAATATAACGTCCCAAAATTATATTTTTTTAGATTTAAACAGACATGTTCTTTACTATTCGATAAGATACCCTGTACACTTTCTCGATTTAACTGCGCATTTTTTCTTAACTGTTCCTCCATATAGATATATCTATTTTGGGATTTACTCCAATCATTATTAACATTTTGTTGTAAACCTATCATTTCTTTACTTACAAAATGATTTGTACAAATGATAAAATTTTCATCCTCTCTTGGTCTCCGTACAAACATGTTATGTGGCGCTTTTTCTACTACTGCCATATTTCCTGACCCGTCTGCTAATAAGTAATTATTACAAATTGAAGACGGGAATTCACTTATAATATGTATCGCCTCTTCTACCGTACTTGCATTTTCTAATATTTTGCGAACTGCCACATAAAAATTTAATCCCACTTCTTTATATTCACTTTGTACAAGCGTAATCGCCACTGCTAATCCTTGTTCATTCATCCCATCTACTTTCCCTAAAAACACATCAGAATGTCCAACATACGAATATTTCTCGTTAGGACAAACGAGTGAACTCTCCGTATATTTTTTCATATCTAAAATCAAATCATAGTTTCTTCCCATAATCACTTCTGAACCGTTATAACATGCAAATATACTACATTGCGCTTCTGGTTCGAATACGCCTATACTCAATATAAAAGAACTGACCTCTTCATACGTTACATAACAACCTTCAGCAAACCCTTTCATTTCTTCTATAAGTTCTGGGTAAAAGTCTTTTAATAAACCATGACTTTGTCTCCCAAATATTAATTTTTCTTCTGAAACTTTTGGGAATCGAAAACCATTTTTATATAAAATGCTTCCATAATGTTTTCCCATCTCATAATGTGTTCCCCGTAGCCTTGGGTGATACATATAACCCTCTCCTTTTCTCTTCCTAAGGATAAGGTATATCCTCCTGTAACAGGAGGGTCAATTAAGAATAGACCGGAACACACACTTTCGTTATAAAATGTAACGGATTATGTTTGGATGCCGGCCGAATGTTTTTATAATCGATTTGTTCAGTAAACACTCCCTGTTCATACACTTCAAAAGGTGAATCCCTTACTACATATCCCTTTTCCTCAATGAAATCCATTATTTTTTCATATGCAATTTCTAATTCCGAATACGGTCCTTTTACAATCGCGCAAATATGTTTTCCCCCCTCTAAACAACGAACATTTGAAAGTGCACGATCGTACTCTTTTATAGGTACACAAACTTCTAAATCTATCGGTGCATTCCCTTTATCAAATTGATGAAAAACTGTCATCATTTTCCCATCTGCTTCTAGCCCATATGCGTATAACCTTTCAAACAATTTTTTTACAGTAAAATCGATTTCTCGCATACATACTTTTTCACGAACGCCATAAATCCATTGTCTTTCCCGTATTTCTTCAAAGCATTCTGTTACATTTGAAACAGTTACAAACGGCTCATTTCTTTTCAAATCATTAATAGATTGATGAATCCCCTCCAAAGTTTGCTGTATTTTTATCATTTTCCGCTCTAACTGTAGAGCCTTTTCTTGCAAATGATTCACTAATCCGGTGTCATCATGACTTTCTATGACTTCCTGTATTTCTTGTAATGAAAAACCGAAACTCTTTAGCTTTTTTATATATTGTAACGTTTTTATTTGCCCATAATCATAATACCGATATCCTGTTACAGAATCAGTATGCAAAGGTTTTACAAGATGAATTGCATCATAGTGATGTAACGTTTTTATAGATACACCACATATTGTTGAAAACTGTCCAACTGTATACATGTACGATCCCAGCCTTTATTTTCAAATTATTTCCTATCAAACTATATTTTACTATATAACGTATTTATTTTTTCACTCAACTTATTTTAATCTATATGTGTACCTTATTGAACTAATGGTCAGAATAGTTGAACACCGCCCTTAATTGCTATAATATTCAAACTATAATAAACCATAACAGTATTTAAACTTTAGGGGGAGATTTATATGTCTTTAAAAGCAGGAGATATCATTACGTTTGAACGAACTTTTTCAGTAAGGGACGTTGAATTATTCACAGAGGTTTCAGGTGATGAAGGGATTCACCATATAACACCAGATGAACAGGGAAGACTTGTAATTCAAGGATTACTAACGGCAACTCTACCAACGAAAATAGGTGGAGATAATAACGTACTGGCTCGTACTATGAATTTTGAGTTTTTAAGACCTGTATTTACAGGGGATACGATAATTTGTGAAGTTAAAATTGAAAAGTACGAAAGGCAAGAAAATAATAGAACAGCTATTATTACATCCTTTTCATGTGAAAATCAAAATGAAAAAGTAGTATTAAAAGGCAACTTTTCAGGTGTAATACTTTAAATACTAATTGTTCCGTCACTCCACCATTCAATGAATTGCTTTAAAGAAGGAACAACCTAAGTACGACCATCATCTTCGTGATTCCAGACATAACTTATAATCATTAAGTAAAGAACCCCCCCTGATTTCAATTAAAAAGCAGGAGGTTTTGGTATTTTAATAGCCTTAGTGAAATGAATAAACTATTTTTGCTTATTCAAGAAAAACAATGATTAATTGAAAAAGAAATACGGATTAACGAATTTTAGCCTTGCGGAAACCATCAAATGCACTGATTACTGCAGATATTGTAAAGATGAAAATACCACCGCCAACTATCCATGTTTTAAATTGATTAGTAGTAATAGTAAATACATCCGCCATATACGTAATGAAATCTTTGTTTAATAAATTAGGATTTAATAATATTACAATGAATACAACGGTTCCAATTAGCTGAAGGACCGCATTGCATATTGCCATTCTTTGCGTCCATTGTCCCTTTATTAATTTATAAAGGGACAATGCTATTTCTAAACCTATCATTATAACAACGATTGGCCAATATCGAAGCAAAACATCTTGACTGAAAGTTGGCGCTACAAATTCAAGTCCGTTTCTACCTCCTTCATATACACCTACAAGATGATTCGCATAAAAATAAAGAGTTGACCAAATTGCAGTCCACAATAAACTTCCAAATACCTCGCCCTTTGAAATCGTTTTTTTCTTAGGGACATTAGGGATATTTTTCAAATCATCAGGAGTCCATTTTTTAAGGCTTGCTGTTAATGGCTGCTCATCTCTTCCATTATCTGTTCTTTCTAAAATAGCAAACACAACTGTTAACCAAAAGAATACTTGGATCCCAACTTCAATGATGGTCCATGCTCCTTTGCCCATAAGACTCAAAACAATATTTATAACCGCTTGTTCTCCACTATATCCAATAAAATATACGGCAATCATCGAAATTAACGAAACGACAGCGGCAATCGGTAAAATCATTTTTAATAGCGCCACATATACATCAAAATAACGTGGACCAATTAAGTGCATTGGCCGATCTCGATAACCACTAGCCAATGTGACTGGACTCCCTAATTTTTCAAGAACCGCCTTTACATCTTCTTCACTGTAATCATCAGGAAGCATATCCTCTATGGTTGATCGTAACTCAAGTGTAATATCTTCACGATTTTTTTCAGGTAGCCTTCTTGTAACTTCCTGAATATAAATCTCAATTAGATTCATCATCTTCTTCCCCTTCTAATAAGTTATAGAGCTTTTTTGAATTCTCCATCCATTCCCTTCTTAACTGTAAAAAGATATCTAGCCCATATTCACTTAGAACATAATATTTACGAGGTCTACTTTCAGATGTATCCCAACTACTTGTCACCAAATTCTGTTTCTCTAATCGGCGAAGCAATGGATATAAAGTACTTTGATCAATCGTAATACCTGATTCCTCCAATAACTGAACAAGTGAATATCCATACTGTGGTGTTCGTAATTGACTTAAAACGGCTAATGTCAATGTTCCTCTCCTAAGCTCTGTCGTTAACGAATTCAATAAATTACTCATTCACCCACCTCATTTTTATTACTATATGTCATACAGTATTTAATTTATGCTATGCAACATACACCATTGTTGTGAGAGAAATATTTTAAATTTAGAAATAAAAAGAAACCAGAAATTAGATACGTCTAATTTCTGGTTTCTTTTTTAGTTTTACTTTAGATGTGCAGAAAGTCATGATTTTATAGGCACGCAGATTTCGCAATAATGATCGCGAACCATCTCTCCAATGTATCTTTCGAAAATTGGCCGAGCGTCAATCTGATAACCATAGTTTGACAACGCAGAAAAAATTTCGCTCCACGCTTTTTGAATATCTTCAGCTGTGTGTTTGACTTTGAAAATCGCATATTTCCCACCAAAAAGTTTGCTTTCACCGACGAGATCATCAATTTGATAATCGTCTGAAATAACGATACCGGCATCGTATCGGCAGTTTTCAGGCAGTGTTGTTTCAGGGGTGTCATGTGAAATCCCAAGAATTATTGATGTGCTAGAGAAAAGATTTTTTTCCGCAGCCCATTGCTTTAATTTTTGCATCGCTTGAACATTAGCAGGACCATATGGACCAACTTGTCGTACATATGCGATGCGATATTGTGGAAGAGTTTCGACCTTAATATTCATATTTTTTATTTCCTTTCTGCATCAATATTTACTACATTTCAAATGCTATCACAATATAAAAATAGAATCATTTGATTTTTTAAAATTTTGAAACACCAAAATCACCAATGAAATTCTACTCCTAATCTAGTTAAATATGATACACCCCTCCCCCTCTATATTTCCCTTTATTTTACATCCAGTTTATAATATAGTGATTATAATAGTATGGAGGAAGAATAATCATATGGTACTCAAAACACTACATATATATGAAAAAATGAATCAATATTCGGTATCCGGACTAAGCTTAGCTATTATTCGTAACGGAAAATTAGAACACACTGAAGGTTTTGGCTCACTTGAGTTGGGTACAGCTAGGAAGGTTAACGTAAATTCTATTTTTAGCGCTTGTTCTATAAGTAAATTCCTCACAGCGATGCTCGTATTGAAATTAGCAAATCAAGGGATACTGAACTTAGATGAAGATGTGAATAATAAACTTGTATCTTGGAAAGTTCCTGAGAATAAGTTTACTAGTAGCAAAAAAGTTACCTTACGAAATCTATTAAGTCATCAATCAGGAATCATTGATCCACCTGAAAGCTTTGATATATATCATTCTACAAAAGGAAAACCTACCATTCTTCAAATTCTTCAAGGTCAAACATTTTATTGCCCAGTCCCAATTGAAGTGCAATATGAACCGGACAGTACCTTTCACTATTCAGATGCAGGATTTTGTATAATAGAACAACTCATAGAAGACGTTACTGGGGAACCTTTTAATCTTTTATTACAAAAATTCATATTTGATCCTTTACATATGAATAACAGTACACTCCTGCACCCAATGCAAGATACGACAAATAATCCTTTCGCTTGTGGTCACGATAAAAACGGACATGTGGTAGATGGAAAATATCCATCCTATCCATATTCAGCTGCTGCAGGAGTTTGGTCAACTCCGACAGATTTATCCACTTTAGTAATAGAAGTCATCCAGTCTTTACAAAGCAAAAGCAAACTCGGTCTTTCCTCCAAAATCGTCAAAGATATGATTTCTCCACAAGGTTGTTCAAAGTGGACTGGATTGGGTATATTTCTGGACACTCCAAACCAAGAAATAGAAATTTCTTCACTTGGTTGGGGCGTTGGGTTTCAATGTTTAATGCTTGCATATCCTTATAGAGGTACTGGCGCTGTCATTATGACAAACTCGGATTTAGGTGTTCATCAAAACGAGGGGATTATTGGAGAGATTGTTAACTTATTAAAACTATAAGAAGCTTTAGTAACAGGCCTATAATAAAAAAGCTAGCAAAAAGCTAGCTTTTTTCGTTCTGACAAGCATAGAAAGATCCAATACTACACAGAATGTAGAGCACTTAAAGCCGATTCTTCATCTGCTAAAAAGAATACTGCCTTCCCTTTATTACATTCATATATAAAATCCGCAAGACTTTTACTATTATATACACTGAAATCCCCGACAATAGCTAATTTTACGCCGTAGTTCATATACTTTTGTAAAATTTCACCCGCTAGACGAGTTCTTAAGTTGAAAAATTCCTCTGTAATATTCATTTTTTTCATCAATATTTTTTGGCAATCATGCTCATAATTGATGGATGCCATTAAGTCTAATGCTCCTTGTACATCACCTATTACGATATCAGTACTTTCTATAATGGCAACTTTAGAATTATCTTTTTCATGAATACTTATTTTCATCTGTATCCCTACCTAACAATAGATTTTTCATTACATTATGATTCCTCTTTTTTCTTTATATAATATTTTTAGCTACAATCTTGAGATGCTCAGGGGCGATGATTTCCTTTATATTTTCTTGAAGATCCTCGTGTAGCATGTCTTCAAGATACTCCAATGATACTTCAAGAGGTGTACACTCTAGTGTTTCAATGTTTAATAGGGAATAATGTTCTTTTTTCTTTATTACCATGTACCGATTCTCTTCCGTTACAAGTAAAGAACCTAATCGAATTCCGAATAAACGTTGATCATCAAATTTCATACTATATACCTCTCTCCATTGATAAACATACTTTAATATTATTTATACACAAATCAATATCCATATTATAACTTTAACAGAATATATATCTAAATAACATAAAAATTGGTATTATCGTCTTTATACATGCAACCGACACTACACTTTTTATATGCAAGATTCTTAATACTCCATATATTACGGTGTAAAAAAACTTTCTCAACATATAAAAATCATTTTTTAGTTTTCTAAATTATCAGAATATATTATAATGAATTTAATAAAAGTTTGACCTCTCCTAATTATGTACATATTGCTGATCGGTAGGAATTGCTACCGATCTATTTTTTATTAACATTAAATCTTCTTTTCGAATAATTGAAAATAAAAACTCTGCATCTCGGCCCACACCACAAAGAAGCGCGGACCCTCTTTGATGTTGCCAAGGCAATCCAATATAATATAACCCTTGCATCCCGCTAACGCCTCTTGTATGAACGGGTAATCCTGCTTGATTCACTGCACCTTCTACGTCAATCCAATGATAATTTGGTATAAATCCTGTAGACCATACTACATTCTGAACCTGGCATGTGTTATCATCTGAAAACACTACTTTGTTCCGCAATGCATTTACGACCTTAGACTTCACTGTTATTGTTCCATTACGAATAAGCTCTCTACATTCATAACCAAATATAGGATCTTTCTGCTTCTGAAACCACCTTCCCCGCCTTGTATGGGTTCCTGCATATAATAATCCTATTTTCTCAAGCCAGGAAAAAATACTCCTTCCCATTATTTTTAGTGGTAAAAAAGAAAGCGGATGACTTACCGCAATCGTAACATCACGAGATTTCGCAAGTTCTACTGCAATTTGTGCACCTGAGTTTCCTCCCCCAACTACAAGAACTGCTCCTTCTGGAATTTGCTTTGGTGATTGATATTGTGAAGAATGAATTTGAAAGATATCATTTGAAAGATTTTGAGAAATGGAAGGAATGAAAGGTTGATCAAAAGCGCCTGATGCGATAATAACACGTTTGGATCGTAGTACTTCTTTAGGCGTATAAACCTCAAATTCATCCTCTCTCTTTCTTACTTTAAAAACATTTGGTTGTAGCCTCACTGGTAAAGAAAAACGCTGTGCATACGCTTCTAAATAATTGGAGATTTCATCTTTAGTAGGAAATTCATTTTGATTTCCCTCTAGCTTCATACCCGGCAGTGTACAATAAGCTCTTGGTGTAAACAATTGTAAAGAATCGTATCGCTTTCTCCATGAATCACCAATTCTTTTTTCTCCATCTAATAATACAAAATTATAGTTTCCTTGCCGCAAGTAATACCCCATAACCAAACCTGCTTGACCAGCTCCTACTATAATTACATCTAACACTTTTTATCCCCTCGTTTCATGTCACAAGACATATGAATATTTGTTCATATGTTCATATGTTTGATTTCATCATATACATTTTCTTTTTACTAATCAAGGAAAATGATTCTTTTTCTGCTTAACCTGTAAATCTAAAAAAACACAATATTGGTGATAAGAAATTTTTCACTACCAATATTGTGCTTTAAAATTTGATAAAAGTAACACTTTAAGTAACTCATTTTTTACTCTCTTTTTGAAATACCACTAGACATATGTTTTTACATTCTCTTTATTTATAAACATCTGCCGCAAGCTCTTGTAATCATTTGAAAAATTAAATTGGAAACCGTATCTGAAAGGACATAGCTGAACCGTTCTCCCCAGCCTACTTGTTTCTTCATCCTGACAATCCGCTTTTTCGATAAAGTAAAAATTCCATCAGTGAGGAATTTTCTTCATCCCTCACTGATGGAAAGCTCTCACCAATCGAGCACATGCCCGTGAATCGCAGAATAATATTAAGCAAACACTCGCTTGATCTCTTTTGCAATTTCATTCATTAAATCTTCTGCTTGCGGATATAAACCACTTTTATCCATAAAAGCATGATCTGTACCATTGTACTGAATCAGCTTCGTAGGAACCCCGCTACGTACTAGTTTTGCCGCGTAAGCTTCACACTCTACTTTTAAATAATCAAATTCGGCAGTTATAATTAGCGTCTCCGGCATTCCGCTTAATTGATCCGACAACAGTGGAGAAACATGGGGATCTGTGATTTCCGCATTATTTTGCAAATAGATTTGGAAGATCCCCCTACTACTTTCACCCAATGCTGTAACCAGTGGCGTGATTATCTCTGCATGGTTACGAATCTCATACTGATCAATGCTCCAGTTGAAATCCTCGGTTTGGACGCCGGCCATATTTACTGACGGATAAATAAGTGCCTGAAATTTAATCATTTCCGTCCCATTCTCACGATCCATTAACGCACAGACTGTAGACAAATTCCCCCCCGCACTGTCTCCAGATATGGCAATTTGCTGTGGATTCACACGAATTTCTTCAGCGTGCTCATACACCCATGTTACGGATTCGAAACAATCTGTTAGACCTGCTGGATATGGATGCTCAGGGGCTAAGCGATAATCAACGGAAATAACAACGGCACCTGCCTTTTCTGCCAATGCTTTACACGGATTTTCCACGACGTCAACACTTCCGGCTATGAATCCTCCGCCGTGAATGAAGACAACAGCAGGCAGAATCCCTTCATTAGAAGGCGTATAGATCCGCAGAGGAATCGGCCCATTTGTGCCATCAATTGTTTTATAAGTGGTTTCGACTTTACTTTTCGTAACATCGTCATTGTTCCAACCAAACATAGCTCGCATTCCTTTAACAAAGCCCATAGTATCTGAAGGGTCAAATGGCTGGTTTTCCATCGCAGCCATTTTTTCTGCCGTTTGTAAAGTCACACCGAGGACTCGAGGGTCTAATTCACCAATCGCATCAGAATCAGGAATCGGTTTAGCAATAAAATCGAATCCTCTTTTTTTGACAACTGGTATCTCCTCGCTCAGTTTAGAAACTAGATTAACGTAAGAAGTTGTATTACTCATCATTACCGTCTCCTTTTTTGATAATTTTAATTTCGGAAAACTTTATTACCGAGTTCTTCAGTATGTTGCTGTACGAGAATCCTCATTCTCACCGCTTAACGATTCACTTTCTCATTGTTTAATAGCTCAATCATTTCACTCAACATTTCCTCTGTAAAAGCACCTGCGCTAAAGTTCACGAGTGCCCTTAATGGCATATAGCCCAGCATAGCATCCATTAATTCGGAAGTATCGCTATCTCCTTCAGACATGCTAGCAAGCGGACTACCTTCTAGCGCCTTTGCCATAAGCTCTTTTGCAATTGGTGCTAAACTTTGGTCTGTAAACAAGTCCCCAAGTAACGTATTACGATGTACTGGTTTTCGAATGAAAGTCGTTGATTGAACATAAATGCTTTCATGCAAGACGATCTCTTTTGAAGACTTTCCTACCAAAATTTCAAACTCACCTGTTTCAACATACCAGTCCTTCAATTCAACGTTATAATAAGCAAATGCTCTTTTAGCTAACGTAAAGGTAACCGTTTTTTCTTCGCCTGGCTGTAATTCCACTTTTTCAAATCCTTTTAGCTCTTTCTCAGGACGGATCACACTGCTTTCCACATCTTTTATATAAAGCTGAACAATTTCTTTACCTGCTGCATTGCCAGTATTTTTCACATTTACACTGACAGAAACAGTCTCCGTATCTTTTATTTCTTTCTTATTAATTGAAAGATTACCATACTCAAATTTTGTATAGCTTAACCCAAAACCAAATGGGAACAATGGCTCAATATTTTTCGTATCGTAATAACGGTATCCGACGAACACACCTTCTTTATATTCCACTATGTCACCTTCACCAGGGAAGTTTAAGTAAGAAGGATTATCGCTTAAAACTTTCGGGAATGTTTCCGCTAATTTTCCGCTTGGATTCGCATCACCAAATAATAAATCAGCAATCGCTCCTCCTAATGCCTGTCCACCCAAATAGCCTTCAAGTATTCCTTTCACTTTACCTATCCATGGCATTTCAATTGGAGCACCGTTACTTAAAACTACAACGATATTACTTTGAACTTCTGCAACGGCTTCAATTAATTGCACGTGATTTTCTGGCATATGTAAATGCTTTCGGTCATACCCTTCTGATTCATAGCGATCTGGAAGTCCAACGAAAAGAACCACTGTATCTGCTCCAGCTGCTACTTCTTTTGCCACATTAATCATGTTTTCATCCAAAGCATCATCGGCAAGATCATAGCCCTCGGCAAATAATACGTTCGTATTTTTACCAGATACAGTTTCAATTTCTTCGAGAATGCTTTCCAGTTTTGTTGGATTAATATGAGAGCTTCCGCCGCCTTGATAGCGAGGTGCCTTTGCAAATCCTCCAATTACAGCTACCGTTCCTGCCTTTTTCAATGGAAGAATGTCATCTTCATTTTTTAACAAAACCATACTTTCGCGTGCAACTTTTCTTGCAAGCTGATGGTGCGCATCCTTACTATACACAGCGTGTTCCCGCTTGTTATCAGCTGCTTTAAAAATAATGTTAAGAAGACGTTCTACTGCTTGATCAAGCTTTTCTACAGATAGCTGACCACCATTAACTGCATCAATAATCTTCTTCTCACCAATTCCAAAGCTTGCAGGCATTTCTAGTTCCAAACCGTTCGCTAAACCTGCAACACGCTCATTTACTGCACCCCAATCAGAAACGACAAAACCTTCAAATCCCCATTCATTCTTCAAAATATCATTTAACAAATAGTTATTTTCCGAAGCATATTCACCATTCACCTTGTTGTAAGCACTCATTACTGTCCATGGCTGTGCTTCCTTAACAGCACCTTCAAAACTAGCAAGATAAATTTCACGCAGTGTTCTCTCATCAACAATAGCATCCGTCGACATTCTACGATGTTCCTGATTATTAGCCGCGAAATGTTTTAATGATGTTCCAACCCCTTGACTTTGTACGCCGTTAATATGATTTGCAGCCATTTGAGATGATAAATAAGGGTCCTCTGAAAAATATTCAAAATTTCTTCCGCACAGCGGCGAACGCTTAATGTTTGCCCCAGGCCCAAGAAGAACACCGACATGTTCAGCCTGACATTCCTCTCCTAATGCAACTCCTACTTGTTTTATTAATTCTTTATTCCATGTACTCGCTAATCCTACTGCTGATGGGAAACAAGTAGCTGGGACACTATTATAAATCCCTAAGTGATCTGCTCCCTCTGCCTGTTTCCTAAGTCCATGCGGTCCATCAGTTACCATAATTGAAGGAATTCCCAATCGCTCAATCCCTTTTGTATTCCAAAAATCTAATCCAGAACATAGACTTGCCTTTTCTTCTAGTGTCATTTGTGAAATAATTTGCTTAATATCCCTTTTCATAATAGTCCTCCTAATCAAAAGATTATTGGGTAAGCGCTTTCTTAAACCTATTATAGTTTTTATTTTTCGGATATTATGGTATTGTTTTTAGAAAAATTGTAAAATTTTTAGCTGATGTTATACTGAGTTTTAATGAATGGAGGTTAAAATAATGAATTTCTCCAAACTAGAGGATTTATATTATATTTGTAAGCTGGTCTTTGACATGTATAAAATACCTATCTTTTTTCTTGATAAAAAGAGAGATGTAGCATTTGAACTCTCTCGCAACTTTCAGCATAACCCATTGTATACTTCAAAAGAGGAGATATTTCGTCAACTATTTAAGGAGGAAAACTTCTATCGTTTTCCAGTACTAAGGGAGACCTCCTGCCTTGAAAACTATTTCTCAATTAACCTGCGTTCAAATGACCAACTTAGCGGGAACATCATTGTCGGTCCTGTCCTTTATTCGAGGCTATCAGAAGTATCAATTAAAGGAATCATCAATGACCTTCATCTAAAAATAAACAAAGATGAAATGGTTCGATATTATCATTCTCTCCCTGTTTTAAGCAATTTGAATTTTTTAAATTTGAGCATGGTCCTTTATTACATGCTGTATCAACAAAAATTAGATATGGTTGATATCCTGCAAAAAAATATGCTGTTAGAAAAGGAAAAATTTGAAGTGGAACAGCCCGATATATGTATATCGGAACACCGTCAAAATTTACTGACTCATGTCGATCCACTGGCTGAGAAGAAAATCTTTGCATGTATTAAAGAAGGGAAAAAGGAGGATTTAATTCAAAGCCTAAGGGGATTATCTGAAGAAGGGAATCTGGGGGTGTTATCGAAAACGAGTCACCTGCGTAGCCAAAAAAATTCCGCCATCGCAGCCATCACACTTGCGACTAGAGCTGCCGTAGATGGTGGACTATTCCCTGAAATCGCATACACCCTTAGTGACTTACTCATCCAAAACCTAGAAGAAATAAAAGAAAGTAAAGCTATTATTCCATTTTTGGAGAATGCTTTACTTGAGTTTTCGGAACGAGTAAAAAATGGGAAGTTGCAAAAGTATTCAAAACCCATCAACGCATGTCAAAATTATATATTCACTCATCTTTACGAAGATATTACACTTTCTCATTTAGCGAAAATAGCCGCACTAAATTCTAGTTATTTGTCTTTCCTTTTCAAAAAAGAAGTAGGAATTTCAGTAAGCGAATATATCCAGCGTGC
The DNA here is from genome assembly GCF_000482345.1 of Bacillus sp. UNC437CL72CviS29. Taxonomy (NCBI): domain Bacteria; kingdom Bacillati; phylum Bacillota; class Bacilli; order Caryophanales; family Bacillaceae; genus Bacillus; species Bacillus sp. UNC437CL72CviS29. The sequence continues at coordinate 33,537 of NZ_AXVB01000031.1, forward strand.
TAAGATAGATGAGGCAAAAAGTTTAATGACCTATACGAGACATTCTTTATCCGAAATTTCCACACTATTAAACTTTCATGATCAAAGTCATTTTACGAAAGTATTTAAAAAACATACTGGTGTTTCACCTAAACAATTTAAAAATGGGTGTGTTGAATTCCCCCCACCTACCTCTACACGAGCTTGAGTTGGGGGATTCTTCTGTTTCTGCTAGGACAAAAATAGTTCCTCTCGTTCAACAAAAAGGATACAACGATATAGAAGCTCTGTAGTGTCCCCTTGTAAGACAGACGACCTATTCTATTTTCCAGGGAAAACAAGTAGAGCTAAAGGGATATAGCGGCACGACTTTATTCTAACTCCACAAAAGTAAATAGCAAAAAGAATAATCGTATATCAAACCCCGCTTGTCAACGCGACTGATTTGGGGATACAAGAAATAAACTGATTAATAAATTCATCGATTTCTGCCTTTGTAATAATATAAGGAGGGAGTAAACGAATCGTATTTCCATTTGTAACGTCCACAAGCATACCTTTATTCAATAATTCCAACTGTAGTTTTTTTACATTTTCATTCGTATCCTGAATACTAATTCCAAACATCATTCCAGAGTGACGCACTTCTTCAATAAAAGAAGAGTTTTCCTTCTGGATTTTTTGGAGTTTTTCATTTAAATATAAGGACGTTTCATAAGACTTTTGCATTAAACCATCATCAATTAATGTTTTTAATACAGCCAACCCTAAAGCCGTACCAATTGGTGAATGTGCGAATGTTGTTCCATGATCACCTGGTGAGAATATATCATAAAGTCGTGGACCTACTATTATCCCTCCTAATGGTGTACCGCCTCCCGCTCCTTTACCAAATTGAATAATATCAGGTGTAATATCAAAATGTTGATAAGCAAACAATTTCCCAGTTCTCCCTATTCCACTTTGCACCTCGTCAACAATAAATAACATATTATATTGTCTACAAAGCTCTTCAACACCTTTTAAATATCCCCCCGACAAAGGGTATATCCCACCACTTCCTAATACTGGTTCTACCATAATAGCAATCGGATTTTCTTTGAGTATGGTTCTTTCAAGTTCCTCTAAATTCTCTCGTTCCACTTCATATATAGGAATAGACGTACGAGGAAAATTCTGATATATACTTTCTTGTCTTGTAAAGTGCAGAGCGCCTAATGTACGTCCATGAAAACTTTCTTTGAGTACAATCACTCCATCACGTTTTTGATTCGTTATATGTCTGTACTTGTGGATTAGTTTTAAGGTTGCCTCAGTAGCCTCTGAACCCGAGTTTGTATAAAAAACTTTCCCATCCTTTAAAGAATAATCGACTAATTTTTTTGCATATTCAATAGCCACTGGGTTTAAGAAATGAAAGGGAAGATGTAAGCATTTTGTAACTTGTTCAAAGGTGGCATTTATAATATTAGGATGATTGTAGCCTAATATATTTACTCCCACACCAGAAAATAAATCAAGGTATTCTTTACCATTCACATCATAAAGCTTACAACCTTCTCCCTTTTCTATAGCAACCGGCGTACGGGGATACGTAGACATTACATATTCTTTATCTAATTGAGACCAATTGGTCATGAATGATTCCTCCTAGGTGTAAACACATTAACTTTACATTATTTCACATGTTCTCACACGAATTTTTGGTACAACTTGTGAATTGACTGTACCATCATCCTATTTACAAAAAATACCATTAGAAACCTTCACTCCTTCTAACCTGTAAGGAGGTTTCGATAATTATATCCAATAGCTTGTTATAGGATATTCCCGCCGCATGAGCGCTTTTAGGCAGTAAGCTATTTTTGGTCATCCCTGGCAATGTATTCACTTCCATAACGTACGGGATTCCATCTTTTATCATCATATCCACTCTAGCATAAACACTGCATTTTAATGCTCTATAGCAGGTCATTGCAGCTACAGCGACACGTTCATATGTTGCAAGTGGAAGCTCTACAACCTCTTCAATCGTAGCGATATCATCGTATTTCGCATGATAATCAAAAAATTCAGCCGTATGTTGAATCGAAATGATTGGTAAAAGCTTTCCGTCCAAAATAGAACATGTAATTTCTTCGCCCTTTATATATTTTTCAATCACTATTTCAGAATCCCATTTGAATACATCCTCAAGAGAGGAAAGTAAAGAATCCTTATCATAGACAATCTTTACCCCTACACTGGAACCACCTGAGTTTGGTTTGACCACTAACGGATATCCCATTCTATCTATTTCATCAAGCTGCAGATCTTCCATATTTGAAAGATGAATCCAATCTGGTGTTTGAATGCCCTCATAACGAATCATTTTTTTTGATATATTTTTATCCATACAAATACTACTTGATAGCATGCCGCTTCCTGTATAGGGAACGCCAAGGGTTTCCAATGTACCTTGAATCGTACCGTCCTCCCCATATTCTCCATGAAGTGCTAACAATGCAATATCAAGATCTCTTCCCTTTTCAACAAGCTCTTTTTTATCATTTAGTTTAATAGGCACTATTTCATACTTACTCTTATCCAAATGTGCAATCATTTCTTCCCCTGTCATAAGGGACACTTGTTTTTCAGAGGACACTCCTCCCATAATAACGCCAACTCTCATTTTCCCAACTCCTAATTTTCATTTTTCAAGGTATCGCCAATTATCTTAATCCCATTGAAAATATCCTCTTCTTTTAAACGAGAGAATCCTAATCGAAACGTATTACTTCCGCCTCCATCTGTATAAAAGACATCTCCAGGAGAAAAAACAACTCCCTTTTGATAGCACTTTTTCAAAAGTATACGAGCATTTATTTCTTTTTCTAACTCTATAAAAAGATGAAGTCCGCCATCTCCAGTCATTCTTTTAAATGGAATGTATTGATTACAAGAATGAAGGGCTAGTTCATATTTTTTCTTATAAATTGACTTGGCCTTTTTTAAATATTTTTCGAAATAACCATCATGTAAATATTGATAAAGCACTGCCTGATCCAATGTGGACGTATGAATATTGCGTGCTCTTTTCATACTTTCTAAGTAGTGGATTAATTTCTTATCCGCTAATATCCATCCAACACGTAAGCCCGGAAAAAGAATTTTTGAAAAACTGCTAATATAGATAACATTGTTCCCGGGTCCCGAAAAGGTCAATAACGGCGCTAAATGTGAACCTGAATAACGTAACTCCTCATTAAATCCATCCTCAACAATTGGAATTTGATATTTTGAAAAAAGGTTCATGATTTTAGACCTTTTTTCAGAGGAGGTGACAATCCCAGTAGGGTTATGGTAGGACGGAATTAGATATGCAAAATCAAAATCTGTTTCGGACAAACTTTTCTCAACTTGACAAATATCGATACCATCATCCTGCATCTCCATCCCGTGGATTTCATATCCATGTAATCGAAAAAGCTTTAATGCAGTATGATGGGTAGGGTTTTCGCAAATAATACGCCCGGATTTTTTAGCTAAGGAAGACAATAAAATATCCAGACCCTCAGTGAAGCCATTCGTAATGAGGATATCTTTGTTGGAAATGTCTACCCCTTTCATTTCCATATAGTGAAGAAGGTAATGAATTAAGGGTCTATAACCTTTGGCATATCCGTAGTTCAAAATGATATCTCCTTCATCGGATAACCTGGTCAAAAAAGCCCTTTTAAAATTTTCGACATCAAAAAGCTTTTCATCCGGGGCAATACTATTGAATGAAATCATACCTTTTTCCCAGCGAACACCGTGCTTCATTAAATCTAATTCATCCGCTTGCAACGTAACTTCACTGAGCTTTTCTTTCCAGTTGATTTCGATAGATGGTGTTTGGGATGCATCGACTTTCCCTACAAAATTCCCTTTTCCCTTTATTGCATAGATTAGACCTTCTTGTTCTAAATCTGCATAAGTAGTGAGAACGGTCGTTCTGCTAACCGATAATAATTTACTGAGTTCTCGGGTAGATGGGAGTTTCTGATGCTCCAATAGCTGTCCTTTCATAATCATTTTTTTCAAATGATCCTTTAATTGGATATAAACCGGACGATTTTCTACAAACTTAAAATCATTAAACACTTTCTTGCCCTCCTTATTATCATTTTTACATAATTTTATCTATCTCAAAAGGTCCACCACATATGTATTTTCTTTAACTAGTGGTATGGTTTAAAACACCATTCATACATCTTTTTACAAATGTAGTGTAGTGCTTTCCTAAGTGGAAGTAAAAAATCCCTCTTGGTAAGAGTACTATTTTTATACCGTAACCAGTTGTTTTGTATCCTTTAAAAGACTTACATGAAATTAGTGTTTGATTAAAAAATGTTTTAGACTATAGAAAAAAGTATTAGACTGTCAAAATATAGTTGCAGACTGAAAAATTATTTTCTGCACATGAAAGCACCTTTTGTTAAGATAAAACCAACGTATCGCAAAAGATTTAAAAATCTCAAACAAGCATAACCCCGTTCTAAATTTAGGACGGGGTTAAAAATATAGTTGCTTTATTTTTGATGTAAGATACTTCACTACACTAAAAAACATAACAATAAAGTCATATATAAATTTAAGTTTTATTCAACAATAGCGCCCGATTGCTGAAGATTTTATTGAAGATAAGCATCCCTTTAGCTTAATAATGAAAAGACAATTTCTTACTATTAATTGATGCCTTCTCCTACAATTAAAAATCTATTATGTTTATTTTTTTGAAATTACATTAAACATACCCGTCATGTTTGGTGAGTAATCTTTAAAATCATACTTTTCATAGAATGATTCTTTACCTTGTGATGCAAACAAACCGACAAACGCCTTATCAGGCGCATTTCGATTTAAGTACTCAACCAAAATATTCATTATTTCCTTCCCAATACCATTTTTCTGATAATCTGGATGAACCACTATATCTTGAATATAGAAATAGATAGCCCCATCACCAACAATTCTCCCCATTCCCACAATTTGTTCATTATCATTGACAGTGATGCAGTGAATCGAATTCTTCAGTGATGTTTCCACCACTTCAAAATTCATATAATTAGTCCATCCCACGGACTCGCACAAATACTTGTATTCTTCCAATGTTGGGATGTTATTTTTAAACTCATATTTCTTCAAAATGTATCCTCCAAGTCCTTAATTTCAACAAGTATATAAATTCGACATCTCTTTATCTATTCCTTTTACTCAACTAAACTCCCTTTAGCTAAAGTACAAACCTTTTACATTCTCTACGATGTTGTTCCACAATCTAGCCCGATTGCGAAACAAGAAAAAATTCTTCTCCAATTTCCACCCTAACTGTAGGGACATCTATATAACTACCATCTGCTAATTTTCGCAAAATTTTATCACTAACCGAAGTACTCATAATTTCTCTCCCCCCAAAAAAGATTTATAGTTATTATTATAAAGCAATTCCAGGAGGTGAAATATGGATAAATCAAAAAGAAAAACATTATAATTTTAGCACTCATAGTTTTAATAACAGGTTATACTATATCAACTATCCAAGACAGAAATACAACGAAAGAAAAAGCTGCTGGAGTTGCGAAAGAGCACATAAAAAAAGAAGAGAATATAGATTTCATGGTAACTGATGTCAAAATTGAACATTTAGAACTCGCAGGATTTATTACAGTCTCAGGATATGATAAAAATAATAAACAACAAAGACATTATGTTGTAATAAATAAGACTCAAAATTATATCATCGATCATTAGGGAAAAGAATAAGGTAATTATAATAAACTCCCAACAACTAAATACATAAAATAACATAATTATAGCAAGGGACTGCTTGTGTGCTAATTTGTAATGCATTCCCTTATTCTAGTAATTTAAAAAAGAACAAGCTGCTAAAGCTGCCATAGAACATATTAAGAAAAAAGAAAATATAGATTCTGTGGTAACTAATATCAAAATTCATCAGTTAGAACTCAGAGGTTTTATTACAGTTAGAGGATATGATAAAAATAATAAACAAAAAAGATTTTACGTTGAAATAAATAAAATTCAAAATTATACAGTCACTTCTTTGGGAGAGTAATAATCATTTTCCAACAGAAAACTCTCACCTTCAAATACTATGTTAATAGGGTACCTTAATGGTGTCTTTTCTTTATTTATTAAAGGACCTGCTCAATTAGTTCGTAACAGCATAAAATAAACCGAATCCGTTACATGTGAACTCCTATGTTTTTTCCCTCTTACTTAAAGGAGGAAGTATTATGGGCTTTGGTGGTAGTTGTGGAGGCTGTGGCTTTGCTGGAGGATTTGCTTTACTCGTTGTACTTTTCATATTATTAATCATCGTTGGAGCTGCTTGCTTCTGCTAAAAACAATTAGAAAAGGTGCTCATAAGAGTGCCTTTTCTTTATGGGGAACAGCCACATTGCCATCAACCTAAGAAAACAGGTTACCCCCAAAATGATAAATAAGCTCTTTTTCACAAGAAAGCCCAAAAATTTCGTTCTGGGGTGTAATAAAACTTTAGCTTGATGGGCATGGGGTAGCACCACACATCCATCAACTTAAGAAAAGTAAACACCCCCAAAACGAAAAAACTGGTATGTCAACACGAAACTAGACAATTTTTTTAAGGTGTTCTTGCCTGTACTGAACAGGACTCAAATAGCCCAGTGTTCCATGGATTCTAACATTGTTAAACCAGTTTACGTAGTCGTCCAATTCTAAGATCAACTCTTCTAAATTTGTAAAATGACGACCCCGAACGAACTCTGTTTTAAAGATTTTGTAGGTTGCTTCCGCTACCGCATTATCGTATGGGCAGCCTTTCGCACTTAATGAACGCTTAATTTTGAAGGTCTCCAACGTATCGTGAATCAGCTTGTTTTTGAACTCATTTCCTCGATCTGTATGAAATAAGGTAATCCGATTCAAGTTTGTTTTCACCGTTGCGAAAGCTTGCGAAACAAGCTCGGCATCTTTCTTTTTGCCTACACTATGTCCTATGATTTCTCGATTAAAGAGATCAACTAATAAACATACGCAATTCCACTTTTTGTTCACACGGACGTATGTTAAATCGCTTACGACTACAGCCAGTTCTTCTTTCTGATTGAACTGACGATCGAGTTCGTTTGAAATTTTTTCTTCATTACAGCTAACTTTCTTTGGTTTAAATTGTGCAATCGTATAGTGAGATACTAAACCTTGGTCCTTCATGATTCGTCCAATACGGCGACGTGAAATCACATATCCTAACTTCTTCAATTCCACTTTTATCTTTCGTGTTCCATAGTTCTGACGGCTCTCTCGGAAGATTTCTTTCACGAGTGGTGACAATTCATCTACTGTATCTTGTGCTTGTTTTGCCTCATAATAATACGTTGCTCTTGATAATTGTAGGACATCACACATTGCTGATATCGAGTATTTATGTAGGTTATTCTTCACTACTTTTACTTTCGTCCTAGTATCAGCGCCGCTTGCTTTAAAATATCATTTTCTATAAGAAGCTGTTTGTTTTGCTTTCTCAACGCTTCCAATTCTAGTTGTTCAGCCGTCTTATTGTCTTTCTCTTTAAATGAGCCAGACGTATGATTTTGATTGATCCATCGATCCAATGATGATGGTGTTAGTCCGTATCCTTTAATGATGTCTTTCCTTGGTTTACCATTTTGATACAGTTAAACCATTTGGTGTTTAAATTCTGCTGTAAAGGTTCTTCTTTCTCTTTTATTTTTCGTCATAGTAGATTCTCCTCTAATATATTAGTTGTAGTCTACTTGACCTT
>NZ_AXVB01000032.1:0-32082 GCF_000482345.1 Bacillus sp. UNC437CL72CviS29
GAACAAGGGGAGGAAATAACATGGAAATCGCAATGGCAGTTTTAAAATTTGTAGGTGGAATCATCCCATTAGTAGGAGAGCTTTTAAAGGCCGTAATGTAAGTTCATTATTCCGCAATTATCTGTAAAAATTATCATACAAATGATCTGTATATCAAAGATGAATTGATGTGCAGATCATTTGTGTGAGCAAAGTCCCTTTAGCATTATTAAGGGACTTTTTTAGATTTCTACATACTAGAGGTTCCATCACATCAATATCAAGTTAAAGCACTTTTAAAATTATTAAAAGATGCTTTTTATTTTATAAAAGATTATCACCACATACTCATCAACTTAAGAAAACAAATATATATAGTATTTCTTTTAATTTATATAATTTTTTTTATCTTTTGTATAATTAAACTTTACTTTTTTATAAAATAAGTTTAATATAAGTCTTAAGAAAGGAAGGTGTTACCTATGAAGGAAAAACATGGAGACTCTATAACAAATAAAGTCTATGAATATAGGGTATTAAAAAGAATGTCACAAAAAGATTTAGCTGATGCTGTTGGGGTTTCTAAACAAACAATATTTGTTATGGAAAAGAATAATTATTCTCCTTCACTAGTGTTAGCATATCGAATAGCTAATTATTTTGAGGTTAATATAAACGAAATATTCTCTTATGTAGGAAAGGAAGATAATAATGCTTGATCTATTAAACAACTGGATGCTAGAAAGCACAGATAATTTCAATATCGTTGTAGGTTTGATAACCCTTCTGACAGTGGGTTCAGCAATTGTACTTATTATTATATTGAAAAAAATTGGTAAACCAGATGAAAGAACAAATGCTATTTACTTTAAAATTACTTCTCGTATGTTTACTACTCAACTTCTAATGAATGCCATATTTATTTCTTTGGTGAGTAAAGATATGTATTTCCGTCAATTCTTTCTAATGTTTGAAGCCTTTGTATTCTTCATTGGAGCTATTTATTCTGTTAGATTATATAGAAAAGAATTCAAATAATTCACTTGCAAAAAACAATAAAAAGACAGTAGTGATTTTATGTACTACTGTTTTTTATTGTTCATTTTCGAATGTAAACTTTTCAATATTAGTTTACATTCATTTCACCTTAAACATTGACTTCAATTCAAAATCACTGATATCCTCAAAATATACAACAAAAGTATACATTCAAAACCCTGTAAATAAAGGAGTTATAACATCCACAAACAAAAAAACTAGTGCCTCCGACGGGATTCGAACCCGCACTCCTTTCGTAAGCATAGGCTAAGGGGAACACGCTTCCCTACGGAATTTCACCGACAGGAGTTTCACCTGTCTCAGCTCATTTGCTTTTCGGTGCTTCTGAAACCTTTGCCTTGCGACCCGGTTCTACAATGTTTTCCGGCGCTCTTCCCTTCTAAAGCTACGGAGGCATTTTTAAAATTATATGTTGAATATAAAAAAGTTATCAACTGTTAGTCCACATAATCCTACTTATCGGTATTCAATGTATCTAGAAACCCCCCCTCCAGTTTACTTGGGTAAAGGTGTTTCGAATTTACATAACGATCGTTAGCGGAAGTCAGTTATTTTGGTTTTAATTTCTTATCGAAATACAGTAAACCACTTGCTATTAGGAAAGTGGTTTACTGTTTAGAGTGACATTCCTTGCAATTGATTTTCCCTTCATTATCAAGCCATTTCTTGATTTCAGTCATGCCTGCATATTCTGGATAGCGTAATTCTACATACACAAGTTCTCCGCCTTGAATGTCTTTTCCGCAACTTACACACTTAGGTTTCACTTTAAACATGATATATTTCCCCCTTTTACCTAATTGTATCATTTGGAATAAGCAATTTGTTTTATATTTTTGATGTATAAGATATTCATGTTCGGTTAACATAACGTCCCATTATCAGCAATGAATCTATCTAGAAACTTAGAAAAAATCCCTTCAGATCTTCTGAAGGGATTTTTTCTTCACATAATTTGTGTCACCAAAAGTTAATTCTCTTGTCAAAACATGATTTTAAAATAAACAACCAAATTGATTCCAGAAACAATAAAAAAGGAAATAGCCATAATCTTATTTGCTTTCTTATTTCCCCTTTTTTGAAAAATAAATAATATACCTAACAAAAAGATAGTGATTGCTAATAATAATTGAGTTATAGCTGCATTTGATTGAGTAGGATCATTGTAACTATAAATACAAAAACCGATAGTAATGAAAGAACTAATAGCCAATAATATCCTAGTCATGAAACTCACTTCCTTTTAATCCTATATTATCAAAAGAAATACTGTATAACATTATGTATATTGCATACATGATAGGTTAACATAACGTCCTATTGTCAGTAGTAATCAAATTCCAGAAATCTATTCATACCAAGAGTTTTCTAGCTTTCCGTTCCTTTTCTGCATGCAAGATTTCATACATTTCTGTCACAACAGCATTTGGCAGTTCAAACCGTTCTCGTAGCTTGCATGAAATCCTGCATATTCTTAGCGTATAAAATGCCATTAGTACCCGTTATTTAACTAAAAAATTGTCTTAACATATAATTTTCTTTTTTGATATGGTGATCCCATAGGCATCAAGCTAAAATTTCATAGTACCCCCAGAACGAAATTTTGTGCTAACTTGTAACAAAAAGCTTATTTTTTCGTTTTGGAAAACAATGAAATTCTTAAGTTGATGAGCATGTATAGTGACCCCTAGTATCTAAACTAGTGGATTTCAATTCATTATTTTTTCCATTCTGTAAGCTTAACATCCCATAGCAATGCATCTGTATCAATAAATTTAATACTAAGTTCATTTGCTTTATTCAGCTCTATCTCAAAAGAACTTGTGAATGTAGATATGCTTTCTTCAGAGAATCGAATGGTTTGTACATCTTGTCCATCAATAGAAATAATTATCTTACCAGAATGTTTGCTAGCACCATCAGGGATACCGAGATATCCCGAAAGTTTTGCATACTTACCTTTTAACAAGTATTTAAATTGCTGAGAATTTGTCCCTTTACTACTATACATATTTAATTTGGGTTCAATTTTTTTATGAGCCACTTCAAAGCTAGTGGAATTGTTAATTTTCGGTACATCTCCAGTACTTTCTGTCAGTTGATTTAGCGCTATAACGGTTCCATTTTTTAGGGATTGTTGTTCCTTTTCTAATGATTTATTAATTTCACCTACAACTACAATTACTCCTAATGTCAAGATAAATACTGTTACACCTGTAATAATAAAGTTTTTCAAAGTATTATTAGAGCGAAATCCTATTTTATATGCACAAAATCCTATTGTAGCACCCATTGCATTCACAATTACATCATCAATGTCAAAGCCACCAAGAAAAGTAACCATTTGTAGGACTTCTAGTATAAGAATAGAAATACAGAATGAAGTAATAAATCTAATAAAGCTACAACGATATAACATAGGAATTAATACCCCAAAAGGTATGAATGCTGTTAAATTTCCAAAATTAAAAAACCATAGATTAAAATCTTCCCCATCTACCATATTTGGCAAGCCCAAAGGAATACTACTCGGAATTAACTGGAATTCATATTCATGGTTAATATATTTTAATCCCAATCTATCGAAACCAAGAAACATAAAGTAGAGGATCAGAACGGAATATAGTCCTAATATTGCGAGGGTAATGTTACGATGTTTTCCTTTGATAATAAAACCTCCTATTACTAATAATTGTTCTTATTAATACTTTTTCGAATTCGTATATTTTAAATATAACAATAAGAACATGTCGATGTAAGTAGTAATAATCGGTTCTGTTGCAAAGATAAAATGAAAACCAGTAAAACGCATATAGGGGTACGGAAACATCGCTATCAAGCTAACAAGAAAATATACCCCCTAAAATAAAAAAGGCGTTATTCTTTCTGAGAAATCATAGGAAAGGATAACGCCTTTATATCAATATGACGGTATCCTATATGAAAAATTAACATCGTCCCAAATGTATATATTGTATATATTGTACACATTGTATATAATGTGTTCATAAGCATTTAAGAGGCAAGGAGTTGAATCATGAAAATCTTACTATCTAATAAGTCTAAGTCGCCTATTTATCAACAAATCATTGATCAGATTATATTACAAATATCAAATGAAACATTGAAAGTAGATGATTCGTTACCTTCTATGCGTTCATTAGCAAGAGACTTGAAGGTAAGTGTTATTACTTCAAAAAGAGCGTACGAAGAACTTGAAAAAGCGGGTTACATCTACTCTATAGTAGGGAAAGGCTCGTTTGTTGCAAAACAAACAAAGAAACAACGTGCGGATGAACCAAGTGATCCAATACGTGAAAAGTTCAGTACAATCGTTCGAGAGAGTAAGGCTAATCATTTATTAAGGGATGAGTTAATACAAATTATTAATCGTATTTATGAGGAGGAATAAATATGGAGAACATTGTAGAAGTGAAAAATGTTTCAAAAACATATAAGGGATTTTCTTTAAAAAATGCATCGTTCAACATCAAAAAGGGGTTTGTAACGGGATTTATTGGTGCAAATGGTGCTGGGAAAAGTACGACAATTAAACTTATTATGGATCTTATTAGCAAGGATAGCGGGGATATCACAGTTTTTGGTAAAAATCATCAAAAGGACCAAGTTTCTATTAAAGAGCGTATAGGATTCGTATACGATGACAATATCTATTATGAAGATATGACAATCCATCAACTGAAAAAATTCATTGCTCCAGCATATAAGAAATGGGATGAGAATCAGTTCCAATCCTACTTAAAGCGCTTTGAGTTACCGACTAACATAAAGATGAAAGAGATGTCTACAGGAATGAAAATGAAGACTTCCCTAGCGTTTGCACTTTCACACCATGCCGAATTTATACTTATGGATGAACCGACATCTGGACTCGATCCTGTATTTCGAAGAGAACTTTTAGACATCCTTTATGATTTAATGGTTGATCAAGATAAAACAATTTTTTTCTCCACACATATTACCACTGACTTAGATCGTATTGCTGATTATATTGTATTTATTCATAATGGTGAGATTGTGTTTGAAAAAGATATACATAGTATTTCTGAAGAATATGCAATTGTAAAAGGGGATAAATCCTTGCTTACGCCTAAAATCAGAGAACAATTAATCGGGATTCGTGAAACAAACGTGGGATTTGAAGCACTCACAAGTAACGCCAGCCATTCACGTACACAATTAGGGAATGATGTATTAATTGAAGAAGCGACATTAGAAGATATTATGTACTATACAAAAAAGGGGAACGTTCAATATGTATAATTTAATATTAAAGGATTTTCGATTGCAAAAATTAATGATCTTACTCTACCTACTTGGTATATGCTTTTTTATAGGGACGTTTGGAAGTTTTGGGTTTATAGTTGTTTTGGTGGCTGGTTCTTATATGATCAATCTACATTATTACGACGAAAAGAATAATAGTCATAAATTTATTAATAGCCTGCCTTATAGTAGAAATAAAATTATTATGTCAAAATATATTGGTACAGTGTTGTTCACGATTCTAGTAGTCCTATTCTCATTATTGATACAAGCAGTAATTCAAGTTGCATCCCCGACTTATGGAGTTGAAATTGAAAATCCACAGACAATTGTGGCTAGTGTTCTTACTGTCATGTTGTTTACGTCTATCTACTTACCATTTTTCTATCGCTTCACCAATAAATATTTGATGGCTGCTGTCAGCATTATTTTCCCTGTATGTGTTGTTTTATGGAGACCAATTGAGGCATATGTAAATATTACTGACCTTGTATATAGCGTTACCACACAATTTACTATTAATCAACTAATTGCACTTGCTTCAATCGTTACCATGCTTATATTTATCGGTTCTTACTTCTTAACGGTGAGAATTTATAAACGTACTGATTTTTAAAAATTATTTTTACTCGAAATATAGAATACCTAACAAATAACTGTTGTACAGTTTTTTTCTTAAACACTTTGGTGCTACTCAATTACTATTAAACTAATAAAACAAAGCTCTCCCCTCAAATGAAAAAATGCGCTATTCTTTCTATAGAATCATAGGAAAGGATGGCGTATTTTTTCATTTGAGGGTGGCATTTCTTTTTAATTGCTTACACTCCATTAATTCACCAAGACTTTTCTCTTAAATCCATTCTTTTCCGTGTTCGCGGATGAATTGGAGTTCCTCTTGATAATGATCGTAATGTCCTTCGTCGATCATTTTTTGAAACGCCATATCGCCTTCTTTGGCCTTCCTTTGCATGGTTTTACATAATCCTTCTACTCGTAGCAATACCATTTCTAAAAAACCTTTTTCTATTCCCTCCATGCCATAGGAATCAAAAAACAATTTAACCCTTTGTTTGATTCGCTCAGCATCCTTTAACGAATCATAATAAATGGCTTCGCCTGCTTCCGTATGATAAAGCCTACTTAAAGGAACGCAAGTGTAAAGCGTATAGACGATATCCCAAAGTCTTGGACCAGGAGCAGCCAAATCAAAATCAATCACACCTACTGGTTTTTCGCGATTAAAAATAATGTTATAGATGGCAAAATCATTATGGCACATCACCTCAAATAGCTGCGGAGTGTTATCAATGGGTTGCCAACGTTCTTCCATTGGAAAATCACTCACCGCATCATGATAGAGACGAAGCATTTTTGCGATATCTTTTAAAGCCTCATCCGACCACATGTATTTTTTTAACGGATAATTGCCAGCTTCTCCTTCAATAAAGGATAAAATCTCTCTCCCTTTTTCATCGATACCCAGAAACTTTGGCACCCCTTTTAAACCTTTGTTTTCAAGGTGCTTTAGCAATGTATGAATTTTAACACTATCAGTCTTTAATTCTCGACGAACCGTATCTCCCAAACGATATACACTGGAGACATTCCCTCCTGTTAGTGCTTCTTCTTTTTCGTACTGATTTCTCATTAAAATCCCCCCAATTTAGGGACTCTATGATTGTGTCAATAGAGATGTATTTTTGCCCATAAATAAAAGCAGATATACAAAGGTATCTGCTCGACAATGGGAATTTAATTGTCCACACCATGTATCCCTTGAATGATTTAAGATAGACAAATAAACGCATCCTTAAGAACCAAGGACCGCCACTGTCTCTATCCAATTAAATAATCATTTCAAGATATTCCACATGTGTAATATAGATTCCCCTTTCTTTACATCTTTAAATTAAATATTACCAAAGATCACTAGAAAAATAAAGAAAATTTAAAATGGTTTTTCAATTATATTATCCCATGCCCATTAACTTAAGAAAAGTACAAAAAAATGAGCTCATTTCTCAAAATAACTAACTATAGAGAAATAAAATTTTCATTTAGGGGGTACTTCAAAGCCTTAACTTGATGGCGATGTGGGACGGCCCCTCTAACCCTTTAACTGAAAGAAAACCTGTTCAATATTGCCTCAGTACCAAGTATGACAGTGTTAAGCTCATTCCCTCGGCTATCTTGTCCCCTTCTGAAATAGAGACTGCGTAAAAAATTCTTGCTGTTCACGCGAGCAATCACCTGACTGCGACTTCTTGGCAAATTGCAGCATTGCGCTAAGCCGCTAATCCAATCAGCGATTTCTTGATGTGGAAGTAACTCTTTGTCAATCATCGTATCCACGATGTTTACCAACCGCTCATCATCCTCATCGCTAAAAATGTGTCTACCATTATGAAGCATGCCAGAAATAGCGACAAGAACCTCACGCAGCAGTGCGACGCTGCACCAGCTCGACAAAAACATCCGCACCATGAGACGCGCTGTGAGCCCAGCCTCCTACTGAAAGGTAACCTCGCAGATCCTTCTCCTCTTTATAATAACGGAGCATCGCATGCATTAATTGCTCAATTTCCGCTTGATTAAAAAATGGATGCTGTCTGTGGCGTTGCACAATCAAAGCGATAGGTAAGGCAGAGAACGTCCTTGTAAAAACTGACTGATCATCCTCGCTACCAATACTATAGAACAAATGGTTCTCATCAGTCAGAACAGTTAAGAGGCTTCGTAACTCCTCTTCACTGAATCTATTCTCTTCCTTAATCCACATATAAAACATCGAATAAATCAGGTTATCCCGTAATTCTGGCTGAGGATCGCCAATATATTGAAGTAACAAAGGTAAGAAATCTTGATGCTGCTCAGCTTCGCGTAACTGATACTCATCCTTCTCAATTCTTTGCAAATCCAGCATCAATTTAGTCCTTGTATCGCTCATTTCCCCATCTCCTTCAACATTAACATAATCTCCTCTATAACAACTTCTGGCTCATCACGATGAATATAATGTCCACTTCGACTAGCAATCCGGTACTTGCTTGACGCTGATAGCCATTGGAATTCTGCTTGGAGTCTTTGCTCAATTTCCAATATTTCTTGAGATGGCCATCCCTCTTCAACATTGTCAGGTAAACCTCTTGTAATAATTGCAAGAGGGAGGTTACTTTGCTTTGAATGATCAACGATTTGCTTATAACTTTGTATTTTATCAATCTTCTCACTATTCAATATAGGATTCTCGTAATATTCCCTATTTCTTGCAAGCAGATTTTCGGGTAGAACCTTTTCATAGGCAAGTTCTTTATATTCCGGTGCAGCGTCAACCAAAACCATACCGCAGATGTTCAGTGGATAAAGGCTGGCATATAATCTAGCGACCAAACCACCAAAAGAATGTCCCACCAATATATAGGGCTTCTCCACTTCAAGCGCTAGCAACAATTCGTTGAGCTCTTCGACTAGATCATAGCAAGTCGTCGGGACGGATGTGACTTGACTCCTGCCAATACCTGACCTGTTATAGGAAAAGGTTGATGTTTTTTGCGATATTTGGTCTTGGACTTTTTTCCATGTCTCATAGCTATCGCCTAACCCTGCTATGAAGATTACGCTTGGCATACTGTTACGTGAATATTTATTTAATAGTCTGCGGTTATCACAGATATCAATTATCTTTTTATTTTGTATAGTCACTTTTAATCACCCAGTTCAATTATAAGCTTCACACTATCAATATTCCCATAATAATTTGATTATTATATTTTTTTGTGAACTTTCTTGTTTTTTATTTTGTAACTTCAGCTGAAACCACTCCAAAAGAAATTTGTAGAATACCAATTGATAATTTGCTTACTTCCAAGTTTTTTGTCGTTTTAAACATTTCACACTGAATCGGGTTCTGTTGCAAAGTTTTCTACATGAAGCTACACTCTAGAAAACAGAATATAGGAGAATCAGACATGAGATATTTTAAAGGAAAACAATTCAAGAAAGAGATTGTTTTAGTAGCTGTAGGCTACTATTGCCGTTTTTCTTTAAGTTATCGCGATGTATCTGAAATCCTGAAAGAACGTGGTATTTCAGTTCACCCAACAACCATCATGCAATGGGTTCATGAATATGGAAATCTCATCTATCAAATTTGGAAAGTGAAAAATAAATCCGCACGCTTATCTTGGCATTTGGATGAAACTTATATCAAAGTTAAGGGAGAATAGCGTTATCTTTATCGTGCAATTGATAAAGATGGACATACATTGGATATTCAACTTCGTAAAAAACAGGATCATCAGGCTGCCTATGCCTTCATGAAAAGATTAGTAAAACATTTTGGAGAACCTACGGTTCTCACTACAGACAAAGCAAGTGCATTACTTTGCGCGTTTAACAAATTAAGAAAACAAGGATTTTATCAAACTACAATCCATTGTACAATCAAACATTTAAACAATCTTATTGAACAGGATCACAGGCATGTAAAGAAACGTTTTACCAAATCCGCAGGATTTCAAAATCTTCGTCATGCTTCACGTACGTTAAAAGGTATCGAGACCATTCATGCCCTATATAAACGAAACCGCAGTCTGGGATTAGACTGTGGTTTTTCGACTTACAATGAATTACAAAGATTATTAACAATCGTATAAAAGGTAAAACTTTTCATGAAAATGATTTAAGTGTATATCAACTTTGCAACAGAACCTCTGAGCATACAATTTTATTTTTTCAAACTTGACAGACCATTAACGGAAAAACGAGAGGATAAATATCACTTATCCTCTTGTTTTATTTTTATAAGTGGTTCCAAAAAAGAGTAATCGAGTTGTCGTACCCTACTCATGGTAGCAAAGATGTTATTTGTGCATTGTCATATTGTGTCCAAAAAAAATAAAAAAGGGAATACAAGGATCTAGATTTTTCATGTTATGGTTAAATAAGACAAATATTATGTGAGGAAGTGAAGGAACAAAAATGAAATCTAAAATATTACTCGCTATTGGAACGATAATCGTTATGGGAAGTGTATCAACAGCTTGCGAAGTGACGAAAACGAACGAAAAAGTGAAATCAAGCCCAAAGGTGGAAACGGTTAAAAATGTTGCTGATCCAAATAAAGAATGGGAGGATTTATCGATGAATAGCGATGGGGCTGCGGTCGATTTTCCCACAAATGCGAAAGATTGGATTGCATATCAAGTCGATAAAATTTCGAAACCAGACCCAAAGGGTGCCGATGCAAATTTTGATGAAGGATACGATTACTATCTGAAAGCGAAGTCTGTTTTAGATGTTATGGGAAGATACATTCGAGTTAAAGGCACAGACCTTGAAAAAGATTTTAAAAACTTACGAGGACTTGCAGGCGAAATTTATCATGAACAATTTAATCGAACTGCTCACATTGATCCCGAGGGGAAAGCAATGGAAAAAACAGAATTCGTTGGACAATGGAAGCCCACTAGTAAAAGCATGCGCAAAACATATGAATATATGACCAAGTTGTTAAATGACATGAACGTTGCAATTAATAATGATGGGAAAGGTAAAACATTTGGTGTATCACACCAATTAAACGGCGAAGCAACAAATGAAATGGAATCATACATTTCATATCATGACGAAGATGGCAAAATGATAAAGTAAGTCAAGAAAGTAATAGGGTATTGTTGGAAAAACACATAAAAAAAGACATCTTCGACTAGAGAAGATGTCTTTTTAAATCCAAGAAAATGAAAGAAACATTTATCCTAAAATTAATGTACAATAAGCAACTTCTAATAACCAAAATTATGTAAAGGAGCTGTACAAATGGATAACGTATTTTATTTTTTTGCCTTTATCTTTAGTTTTTTTCTATTGCTTTTTGTTTAGAATGCTGGCTCGTCGTGTGGGGCCGAACCCCCACGTATTATGTATCAATTTTCGAGTAAGAACTATTTTGGGACAAATGATCTAAGCGGTTCGACTCGTATACTTGTTTCTCCAAGTCGAGGCCCATTGCTTTGCTTTTTGTCTGTCGGCTTGGCGAGAAAAGCACACGAGTCGAAAAAAGTTTTGCAAGGATGGAGCAAAGCGAAAAGGATGGAGATTTTTGAGCAGGTTTCTCAAAAATACGACCCGTTCCTTGCGGAAGTTTTAGCTCCTTATATAGAGAGTGAGAAGGGCAAGCTACGGGTTTGCCCGGGCAAACCCCAAAACGTTCGTTTTGACTTGGTAGGAGTTTCCTACAACCTTTACAAATATTTACCGTTATTTTTTGCGAAAATAAGCGGTATATTTGTTGTCGCTACGCTCGATTTTTTATGAAAGGAGAAATGATATTGAGAGCAAATAGAAAAAAGGAAAGACTGGAAATTCAATTGTTTAAAGAGGATAAAGAATTTATTAAAAATAAATCTATAGATTTTGGATATAAAAATGTTTCAGCATTTGTTATTGATTCAGCAAAATCACATTTCAAACTTGAAGTCGATATGAAAGCTTATAGAGATTTAACTAAAGAAATAAATTATATTGGTAAGAATATAAATAGCCTAATTAGAAGGATCAATACAGATGGAATTTACACTGATAATGATATTGATTTCCTTAGAGTTAATCAGAAAAAAATTATAAAATTAATGAATACAGAATATGACCGATTACTTGATTTAAAAACCAAGTTTAATAGCGATAGCTTGAGTAAAAAACAGAAGGAAAAATTAATAAAGTCATTATCGGAAAATCAAATCAAGATACCAAAAAAATTAGTATTAGAAGAAGTGTATGAAAAGATAAAAGAAGATTTTGTTTATATTATAGAATGTATAGAAAACTCGCCTGAACAAGGTATGGAAGTAACAGAATACGTATGGCAATATTTATATGGAGATACGCTTTATAAGTTAGATGATAACCAATTAATAAAATTGGCCGATAGTATTTTTATTTTTGCACAGAAAGTGAAATTTAAGTTATCCAAACTTGATAATGTTTTTTCAGATGATGATTGGTTTGAACTGAAAGATATATTAGATGAATATGAAATTTATTAATTAAGGATTGATTACAATGTCTATTGTTAAAATACAAAAAGTGGTTCTGGTGCAAAGATTGCATTTATTTGAAATTGGTATATAGATTCCTGATGGAATCTATTCTTAGGCAGCCATTCCGAATAGTTGATGAATGAACTTCATTTCATTTTGGACAGACTTGTCCTGTAAAATAAGTTGGCCTTTTTAATGATATGCATCGTTTCTACACCAATCAATATAGAGGCTGATGTTTTGGCGGCATCAAGCCGACACATCCAAAAGCAACTATTTGGGTTTATCGGCTTGAATTTGTTATTATACGAGCTGGATCGCTCGTGCTTTCGAATTATAATTTCATTTACCATATGGATAGATAGGTAATACGTGGGGGTTCGCCCCCACACGACGAACCAGCCTCTACTCCAAAAGTCAACGAAAATTCTTAGGAAATCAATTCAATTTATGTTAAATTAAATATAGATTTATTTTTCTTTTCTTTTTTATTTCGTTTAAACATTCAAGAGCCGTTTCGCGGTTCAGATTCAGACACTTATATTGTGTCTATGATTCTGAGTCCGAAATGGCTCTTTTTATATATAATCATTGGTTCTGGTGCAAAACTCTAAAGCTCTTGCAAGTAAACTCCTAAACTTGGACATACTGATAGTATGACTCTAAAAAAGGTGTGTGATCGGTATGAAAAAGGAAAATTTGTTCAAATGGAAGCACTATCAACCTGATGTTATCTTATTAACGGTAAGATGGTACCTACGGTACAGCCTGAGTTTTCGTGATTTGGTGGAAATTATGGAGGAACGAGGTTTGTCTATTGCTCACACCACCATTATGCGTTGGGTGAATCAATATGGACCTGAATTAGATGAAAGAGTACGACGCCATCTTAAGATAACAAATGATTCTTGGAGAGTCGATGAAACGTATGTGAAAGTAAAAGGTCAATGGATGTATTTATATCGCGCAGTCGATTCAGAAGGAAATACCATTGATTTTTATCTCAGTGAATCAAGAGATAAACAAGCAGCTAAGCGCTTTTTCAAGAAAGCCTTGGCTGCTTCTCATATTTGTAAACCTCGTGTTATAACAGTAGACAAGAACCCAGCCTATCCTGTAGCAATTCAAGAATTAAAAAAAGAGAAACGTATGCCTGAAGGCATAAAAATAAGGAAAGTTAAATATCTCAATAATATAGTCGAACAGGATTACCGTTTCATTAAGAAATGTGTGCGTTCTATGCTAGGATTCAAGTCATATGAAACAGCCACTTCTATATCGAGTGACGTTGAAACCATGCATATGATGAAAAAAGGACAACTTCACCTACAGGTGAAGTCTGCCCAAAATGAAGTTAGGTTCATACATAAACTGTTTGGAATTGCATCATAATCTGCCATTGAACAGTCTAGTAGGTTTCTATGTCTCTATCAAATGATTTTTGCACCAGAATCCCAAAAGGTACATCCCTATTTTGAAGTGTCCCAAAAGTGAGTTTCGCACTTTTTGAAGTGCTGTTTTTAGTTGTTTTTACACCCTGCCAAAAGGTGTACCTCTTGATGTGGTATAAGTGCATATATAATTACCATAAAAAAAGACACCCTAAGGTGCCTTCCTCCGACTTGAAACATATTACTTTGAATTAAACTATTTTATTTATTAACTTTAAAGTTTCCTTTGTAGCTTCCAATCTAACAGTTTCATCTTCAGAGTTTTTCATTAAGTATTTTAATGTTTCTAATGACTCTTTAAGTAGATCTTCACTATCTTCGATTTTAGTTATTGTTGATTCTTCGCCAGTAATAAATTGTTCTATTTCAGCTTCTTCCCACGTACCATTAAACCGGCATACAGTGCGAATAGTTTTGGTTGGACTTACTTTGAAACGGAAGATGGAAAATGGGATGGAAACTCAATTACCACTACTTACTCACAACCCAATGTGGAAGTTCACCTTGGCGCTGACGGCCGTGCACCTTATAAAATCGGTGGTACTCGTGTGGATGGGCACACCTTGAGAGTTCGACTATGCAACCCAGTTACAAAGGCTTGTACAGCCTATCAATATTTTGGTGGCAGTGAGGGTTTATATAGTACTATTTTCACAGGAATGAAACCAGCTACTTATAGAATAGATATTATTGACCCTTTTTCTTTCTACCGAGTTAAAAGATATGTGGAAGCTGCAACATTTTCTTGGTAGTAGCTACTATAATATATGATAAATACAAATCATAAAAAAAGAACAACTCTTAGTTGTTCTTTTTTACATCCAAAAATCATCTTCATGTATGTTTTGCCCTAGCTTTTTCAATCCTCTTATAATTTGAGTAATCGTTGAGAATTTCGGTATATATGTTTTATCGTTGCACAACTTGGAAATTGTGCCCCTACTTAATTTAGCAGCTTTCTCTAATTCCCCTTGTGTTATCCCTTGTTTATCTAACCATTTACCAAATTTGCTACGTTTTTTACCTAATCCAAACACCTTTACCACCTCAGGCATAGCTTGCCCATTTCGTCATTTTTTTAAACCGAAGAAAAAAAGTGACATAAAGGCCAAACAGTGCAAAATACCTTTTACCATACCAAACAAATTACGATTCACCGTTCCGAATTGATAGCCTTTCAAAACTTTGTTTTACCTATTCCAAATAGAATTCTTTCACAGAATGATACTTCAGACATTACGAGATTATTATTTTCAATGATTTATAGCCATTTTGCTCTCTTCTAATCTATAGGGACTATTCTTTCAGAATAAGCAAAGAAAGGTGGTGTTCTACTTTGATATTCGAGTTAGTAAGTTCAGCAGCAGTTGGCGGTGTAATTCTTTTCACAAAAATGTATCAAAAAGGTGCGACAAATGATGCCTCTAAAATCCAACGTATTTGTGCTAATTGCGGTTTAAAAGTGAAAGAAGGGAAAGATACCAGGA
This sequence comes from Bacillus sp. UNC437CL72CviS29, assembly GCF_000482345.1. Lineage (NCBI taxonomy): Bacteria > Bacillati > Bacillota > Bacilli > Caryophanales > Bacillaceae > Bacillus > Bacillus sp. UNC437CL72CviS29. The sequence continues at coordinate 15,304 of NZ_AXVB01000032.1, forward strand.
CAATACAGCTGCTTCGTAAGACGAGAAATGAGTGGGGCGTGGAATATGCTTACAGGATCCCTCTTGGTCTTAGCTTCTCCGACTTCGAACAAAAGATGCAGCATCTAGAGGATGGATTGAACCATAAGAGCAAGGTTTACGATTTCAAACCATCAGACTTCAAATCTCTTCGTTTGCGAAAAGATATCTTAAAACAAATACAAAACATCATAAACAAGAAAAAAAGCGTTAGAAAGGAAATTGAGCTGTCTTATGATGGTTTATTAAAAATACGAGTTTATGAGAAAGGGATTCCAGATTTTGTGAAGTTTGAGGAAGAAATGATGAAGCAGTGTAGGGGATGGGAAGTGCCGATAGGATTTACACGAGATGGATTAGTAAAACATGACTTTGATTCGATTGCACACATGATTTCAGCAGGGATGACGGATATGGGGAAATCGAATGTATTGAAGCTAATTATTACCTCCCTTATACGCAACCAATCAGAAAATACCAAGCTATTCCTAATTGATTTGAAGGGTGGTCTATCTTTTAACCGATATAGATTCCTAAACCAAGTCGAATCGATTGCGAAGAACCCTGACGAAGCCCTACAGACTCTAAGAGACCTGCAAAACAAATTGAATGAGAGAAACGAATACTTACTAGAAAAAGGATACGAAGATATAAAAGAAGCAGGAGATCCCACAAGATACTTTGTCATCGTAGATGAAGCTGCCGACATGACGCCATATCAGGAGTGCAAGGACATCATTGTAAATATAGGAAGACGCGGCAGAGCTGCTGGTTTTCGTTTGCTGTACAGCACCCAGTATCCAACTAATGAAGCTTTACCATCACAACTCCGTCAAAACATCGGCGCCCGTGTTTGCTTCAGATTACAAACCGAAGCAGGGAGCCGTGCCGTATTGGATGAAGGAGGTGCAGAAATCCTTCCTAATATCAAAGGGCGTGCAATATACCAAACTAACGAAAAGAAGGTCTTACAGACAGTTTATATCGATAATAAGCAAATAGATAACATCATAACACACATCAATATAAGAGCAAGAAAGGAGCATGAAGATGCAAAAATTGGCCATGAAGGAAACGAGGATCGAAAATATTCTCTCGAGCTTGAAGAGATTGGGATTTTTGACTAGGAAGCAAATACAAGTTCTTCATGATTTAGGTGGAGACAGAAATGCATCGCGGGTTATGAAGGACCTTGAAGAATATGTATCTAGCTTTCGCTTTGGTGAAAAAATTTATTATCTCAACAAAGAAGGACGTGAGCGCATGGAGAGTAAAAAGGTGCTTAAACGTTCTAACCAATTTAGGCACTATATTATGCGGAATGATATCTATATCGCTTATGAATGCCCTAAAACGTGGAAACAAGAAGTTAAAATGAACGTAAAAGGCATGGTTTCTATAATTGCAGATGCTTTATTCAACGACGAAGGAAGATACCACATTATAGAAATAGATCACGAACAGAAAATGAGTGTAAACCGAGTGAAAATGCAGAAATATAAAAAACTAATTGACTGCAAAGTATTTGAAAAACCGCCCAAATTCACATGGTATACAACAACAGAATACCGCAGAAATCAATTAAAGAAGCTTTGCGAAGGTTTAGATTGCAACATATTCACAGTTACGGATTTCCATTAAAAATAGGGAGATGGTCCATATGGCAACTGAGACAATGAGCATCAAAGATTTTATGGATGGTAACTATGGAGCGAAGAAAAAGTGGAGCTTGTTCAAAAAGAAAGCAAAAAAATACGCACCCGTCGCAGTGCACATTGGTCTTGTGATCGGTAGTGCTATTATATTCAGCCAAATTATAGATATTCCTCATGGATTTGCTGCTGAACCTGGAAGTGATGTCAACGAAGTATTTAAAGATGCTCAATCAACTGATGGTAAGTTTAAAAATTATATAGATGGCCAACTGTATAATCGTATTGTGAATGCATTCGAGCTAGTAATATTTTTAATCAAAGCAGTGTCGTATCCAATCGCATCCGTTGTGGCGCTATGCGGTGGGTTGTTTATTATGGTGGGTAGCCAGGAACGGGGATTCAGTCTTATTTCAAGGGCAGGGATAGGATATATAGTGGTCCAAATGATTCCATTGTTTATGCGATTGCTTGTTGAGATTGCAAAAGCGATATAAAAAAATAGAAAAAATACCAATTAATCCATCAATTAAATTGACTTAAGTCAATTTACGGTGTGTAATAAGAGTATAAAGAAAAGGAGGTGAACAAAGTGGATTGGGTAGTAATCTTAGGTTCCATAACAGCATTCGTAACCATTTACTCGCAACTATCTTCCGGAATTAACAACAGCTTAGACATTTACTACAAAATCAAGGAAGAAAAAGAAAAGAGTCGTTCCCACCAAGAAACCGACTCAGAGTAGAACCACAGGAGAGGGAAACCTCCCTTGTACCTAAGATTATTATAACACATTCCGCTTTATCTTATGAAAAAATTCATCTTAAGAGACTTTCCAGTTGTTATCGTTTTGGGAGTAATTTTGTACCTGATTGACTATAACAATTTGCAAACCGCAGACTATATTTGTATTGCACTTAGTATACTTGCATTTGCAACAATAATTTTCAATTTGGTAACCACGTATATCAAGGAGAAGAAAGATGTATAAATTCGAAACCAAAGAAGAGTTGATTCGTTTTATTAATGATGAGATCGTAAATACATCAGAAGCCTTGGATATCTTAGGGTGTTCAAGGCAAAACCTAAACATGATGATAAAAAAAGAAAAAATAAAACCAATCAAAGAAATGGTTCGCGATCGATTATTCTTTAAAGAAGATGTTTTGAAAAGTAAAGAGCAAATGAAGAAATAAAAGTCCTATAGTCACGGGGCTTTTTTCTTTGCAGGAATTTCTTAACCATCATGGAATACTGTCACTAGGAGGTGTTGTGACGTTATGACGGACGAAATTGTTTATTCTGCTAGTGAAGTATACAAACGACTAGGAATAAGTGATAGCACCCTTAGAAAGTACATGGAAGTGTTGCAGCGAGAGGGATTTACAGTGAAGAAGGATAAGCGCGGCAGACGTGAATACACAGAACAGGACATTATGGTCATTGAGAAATTAATTGAGCTTAGTAAGCATGACGGTATGACGCTGGAAAAGGCAGCGAAGATGATTGCGCAGCGATTAGAAATCGCCAATCCAAATGCGGAGACAGCGGAATCCCAAGAAACTGATCTAATCCCATTCCACATTCAACAGCAACTCCAGCAACAGTACAGTGTTATGGCGCAAGAAATGAATCAAAGCATGTTAGCGATGGAGAAGCGATTAAGTGAGCAGGCAGAGCAAAGAAGCAAACGAATTGAGGGAAGTATAGAACGGCATAATGAACGAGTTGAAAAACGATTAGAAGCACGAGATGAAAATCTCATGAGAACATTGCGTGAGATCCAGGAGACAAAGAAATTAATGCAGGAATTTCGTGAAGAGGTTGCAGCTGCAAAGGAGAAGAAAAAGCCGTGGTGGAAGTTTTGGTAAGGACAAGAAGAAGAACTGCCAGCCAGGGTAGGAACATATAAAAATAGAGTTGTAGAAAAAGAAAGAGTGGATTCCTTGTGAGAGTAGGTATCCACTTTTTTCTTGTGTTTGTTCGCACCAAAAATTAGGGAAGACGTAACATATTATTTATCTGTTTGTTTTTGCTTCTTTTTCAAATACTCCGCACGCAATTTTTCAAGTTGCTGCTTTTTATCAAATTTGGCAGGCGTCTGTTTTTCATGAAACTTGGCCACAGCTACCTGACCTTTGTGATCCAATTGATATTTCCCCACTTTGTTCACCTACTTTTCTTGTCTTTAAAGACAATCTATTTAACAAATATAATATACCTTATTTTATTGAAGTAAACCTCATTACTTTATTAGTTTTTCTACTTATACCCATATTATCCGGAATATTTTGTTATTTCACCCGTAAGTTGGCCGTTAGATTATGCGAAATTTTATACATATGGAGTAAAGGAAATAAAGATAATGATTGCTTTTAACCACTGATATAACGGGATGAATGAGAAACTGCATACGTAGGTGAAGAGGATGTTTCACAGAATGTTGATAAGTCGGGGATTGTTGATGATGAGAACTTCTGATAATTGTGCGTTATGTGAACTAGGTTTGTATAAAGTATTCATGTTTCCTTTAAAAACCTTCTTCAACTAAAGGGCCATATTGCTGAATAGTTACCTGTAGGAAGAACAAGAATTTGAACGGAATCATTAGGAGTAAAAAGGGGGATAAAAGACATCCTCCTTTTTACTATGACTTATATTCAAATAAATCACTTTCAAAAAACAACATAAGAAAAAAGCTTTAAAAGACGCAGTATAACAATAATGCAACCTTAAGTTGACAATATGCATTCGCTACGTGATAGAAAGAACAACACTGCTTTTATACAATATAACTAACAAAATGAGAGGGGTTAAAGTAAATGAAATTTGGTGAAAAACTTTTTAAGCTTAGAAAAGAAAATGGATTTTCTCAAGAAACTTTAGCTGAAAAATTAAACACCTCAAGACAAGCAATTAGCAAATGGGAAAATGGTCAAGGATTTCCCGAAACAGAAAAGCTCTTAATGATTGGAAATATCTTTGAGGTATCTATTGATTACTTATTGAAAGATTCTGTTGAGAACAATGAAGGAAATGAAGAAGGTTATTATGTAAATAGAGAAATGGCAGAAGGTTTTTTGATAAGCACACAAAAAACTGCTAAGCATATTGGATTAGGTTTTGGTTTTTTTGCATTGGCGTTTGAACCATATTTAATTTTAGGGAAAAACTCAATGTTAGGAATACTCCTAATTATTGTCATTGCAACATTAGGGATTATTTCTTTTGCAACATTAGGATTTGATCAAGGACAATATACAATTCTCAAAAAAGAAGTTTTATTGTTTGATTCAAATTATTTTAAAGAGCTAACAGTAAGATATGAGGGCTTTAAAAGAAAATATTTAGGTATATTGGTGATTGGAACTTGTTTACTGGCGGTGGGATTCTTAGCTTTTGCTTTGGAGAAAAAATTAGAGATAGGAATCTTGACTCCTTATTATCCAATTTTTGTGTTTTTAATAGCCGTTGGTCTATATATGTCAGTTCGTACTCTTACAATTCTTTCTGCATATCAATTATTGGTAAATAACGATGAACATACAAGTCGATTTAGTTTTAAATTAAAACAGAAAGCAAAGAAAAAATTTGATGAGTTTTAAAGATAAATTTTTCTTCAATATGATGGGGCCATTTTCTTTTTAAAAAAGGAACGAGCGAACCAGAAGGATACTCTAAAAATGAAGGTAAAGCATATACGAGGGGGATTAGAAATTGATTTGGACATATTTTATTATCTTTTTGTTGGCAGCAATTCCTTTTTTTGAAGTATCAATGATAGTACCAATTGCAATTATCGGCGGTATTCCAACAGTTCCAGTTATTATTATTGCATTTTTAGGGAATTTATTAACTATAATTTTACTTATCGTGTTTATAGACTCGATTCGCAATTGGCGTAAAAAGAAAAAAACTAATGAAGAAATAAATGAATCCAAAAGTCATCAACGCGCTAAGAAAATTTGGGGAAAATATGGTTTACCAGGCTTAGCGTTTATTGGACCGTTTTTTGTAGGTAGTCATTTAACAGCATTATTAGCTGTCACATTTGGCGGTACACGTTTGAAAACTTTAGTATTAATGACAGCAAGTATTGGGTTTTGGGCAATCTCACTTGGTAGCGCAGCGTATTTGGGCTTTGATTTTCTAGTGAAAGATGAAGATGATTTTGGTTTTATCACAAGACTTTTAAATCGATAAAAACAAACATTCTTCCAGAAACGGGCGCTTTAATTGAACAAACAGCTAAAAGGATCTTCTGATTGAAGATCCTTTTAATATGCCTATAATGATGCGTTATGTTAACCCCATATGAATAGAATATACAGGATTCCTTGTTCAACTAACTGGCAGGTTAGTGGAATAAGGTTCTACCAAAGGATATACCATTAATCATATAGAATTCACATAAAAATAAATGTAGGAGGATAGAAAAATGGACAATCCAGTTATATGTACGGAAAGGTTAATTTTAAGAAGAATGACTAAAGATGATACTGAAAATTTGATGGAAATCTTTTCAGACCCAGTAGTAATGCGGTACTATCCTTCAACCAAAAACGAAAGTGAAACAATGAAATGGATTAATTGGATCCTAAAAATTATGATGAATATGGGATAGGTTTATGGATAGTAGAAGATAAAGTAACTGGATAATTTCTTGGACAATGTGGTATTGTACCTCAAGAAGTAGATGGCGTAATGGAGATGGAGATAGGTTATTTATTCGTTCGGCGTGTCTGGGGGAAAGGATATGCAACAGAAGCAGCTTTAGCGTGTAAAAATTACGGATTTGAACGACTAAAATTAAATAGTATGGTCTCATTGCCCGATGTAAATAATATTCCTTCAACTAAAGTTGCTAAACGAATTGGTATGCAGGAGATAAAAATTATAAACAAATGGGGAAAAGAAGTGTATGTTTACTCTGTCTCTATTTAAAAACTATGATAAAATTGAAGTATGTGAAGGGTTACACTTAAAGTATCGGGTGCTTTAATTTATCAGGAAACTAAGAGATTTTAACTTCCAATAACGATAATTATGTCAATGAGCTGTCCATATGGGGGGCTTATTGTATTTTTTGCTTAGCGTGTTTTTTCAAAATTATATTGGTTTAAAAGAATAGAAAGAGATAAGACCAATCACTATGGTCTTATCTCTTTCTATTCTTTATTCTATTACCATCCACCTTTAGGTACAATCGTGAAGGAAATATCGTTTACTGGGTCTTGGCCTATCTTTAGTTGATAGTAGAAACCTCTACCATCTTTTATTTGATTTAAGTCTACCCCACTATCAATTACCCTATTTACTTCTTCAATCGTGAGTTTTGGGTCTGCAATACGAATGATACACTCCATCAGTTTTCGATACTGCTCATTCGCTGTCTTATCATCAAATACTAGCTTCTCAGTTGTAACCGAATAGGAATTTTCTAGCCAATCACTTTTACCCATTCTAGAGTAAATTTCGAAACCTTTCCAGTCTGCTTTATAGATACTATCGTTTTCTTTATCACGATACTCTATATTTGAATCTTCAATCTCAATCATGCCGTTTGAGTATTCTTTTAACTTATTTTCAAAGTCTAATCGATGTGTGAACCCGTCTTCTATAGTATCCTTAGATGATAGACACCATACGAGTATCAGTCCGATTAGGCTTGCTAGTAATACTTTAAATTTCATATATGTTATTCCTTACTTTAATTAGTTATTCTCTTATATACGTCTTATATAAGGTGAAGTGGAAATATAGAAATATCCCTATTTCTGAATAGGGATATTTCTATATTTTTTAAATCTCAGTTAAGAGCTTGAATTTCCTTTTTTGTGCCGAAGTTAATTCATTTTCTACATAACGATCTATAAGTAAATCAATTATTTCGTGTGCATATTTCGTATTAGTAAGCTTCATTAGTGCTTCGAGTTCTTCTTTGGATTGACTTGAAATTTTAATGCTGCCCTGCTGGTTTTTAAACTTCTTTTTCTCTGGTTCCTGTTCTTTTTTCTTCTCTTTTTGAGTTACTTGCTTCTGTCCACCCTTATTTTCAATAACAGGAGTATCTTCGGTAGTTTTCGATTTAACAGGCTCCTCACTTGGTATATAAGGAGCAGTTGGTTCAAAATTACTCTTTTTTCTACCTAATAATCCAGGTGTTTTTGCCATGTTACACACCAACCTTCATTTTTTCAAAAATATCAATTCGAGATAATAATTCATCGCTAATTTTTTCGTATAGTTCGATAACATTTAAATCATGTCTGTCTTTTTCTGTAATACCATTAACATCGAATCTTTTAATACGTTCCATCTGTGGAACAATATTTTCAAACAGGTTTTCTTCACCAAATATTTCACGAGCGTTTTCCATAATATACTCGTCCACTTTACCGTTGTTTTTTAACAGCACTGGAAGAATGCCTACAACTTCAATATCAAGATCATATTGTTCTTTTAACTTAATAAGCTCATTGACATAGTTTTCTGCACCAGTAAGAGAACGCTCTTGTGTTTGAAGTGCAATAAGAACGTAATCAGAAGCTACAACTGCATTTTTCGTAACTTCAATTGACATAGGAGGAACATCGATAAATATGTAATCATATTTATGTTTTATCTTTTTAAGTAATCCCTTAAAGTAGTGATCCTCTTCTTCTTCAGAAGAACATGTTTTATAAAGGAACTTTGCGAAGTCCTGGAAATCAACATAAGAAGGAATTAAATGTAAATTTTTCATAATTTCAACTTCTAAACCATCTAAGTTACCCTCTTGAATCCCCTTCATTAATGTTTTTTCAACAGTCACGATTTCATCGGGATTAAGAATAGATTTTGTGAGCATTAAAGATTTTGTAGCATTACTTTGCGGATCAAGATCAACAAGTAACGTACGCTTTCCTTTTTTCGCAACTTCATAAGAGTTCAATACAGCATTTGTGGTTTTACCGACTCCACCTTTGTAATTACCTACCGTAATTGTAATAGCCATTTTTAACACTCCAGTTATAGTTTTTGAAATTTCCCTATATCCCTTTATAGAAATAGGGAAAAATAGAAATAGGGAAATAGGGATATTTCTAACTATAGAAATAGGGATATTTCTATATCTTTAAAGAAATTATAACAATGATATTAGGGTTATGCAATAGAATCATAGAGTTAGTAATTAATAACAAAAACGTTGGTATCAAAAGATTCTTTTGATGTATGAAGTAGAGAGAGTTAAGAAATAAATATGTAATTTCGTAGAGAAGTTAGTAGGCACAAAAATCTCAAAAATAGGGAAATATAGATATAGGGAAAAGGGGAAATATCCCTATATCTATAAGTGGAAAAGGGGAAATAGGGAAATAGGGATATTATTAAGGGGGTTCGTAAATTCGCTGTTTACAAAGGATAAAGCTTGTTGTAACGTAGTACACAACAAGCAACATTCTACAAAACAAAACATAATTTGATACTTTACATAAATGAAAATCATGAAGATCGATAGAGCGGAATTAAAAACAATTGAATATGGACACAAAACAAAAAGCCACTCCCATATGCTAATGGCTACCAACCTTTAGCGGGAATGACTCTTCTAGCTAGTGTACCACCACTTGGCTAGAAATGAACTGCATTAACCGACAGTGTTTACGTTTAAGTAGTGTACCACCACTATCCTTAAACAATTATGCCTTTCGACTAGGCTTATTTGATATACCCATTTTATCTATGATTTGGCTAAAATTCAACTAGTAAATGCTAGAATTGTATTTTTTATAGTCAAAAGATATATAGGGCATCTCTAAACCTAGAAGTCTTGTGCATGTACAGGCAATTTAGGAATTGGAGATGCCTTTTTGTTTTTTGTTCGCGTGGAATTGCCTGAAACCACGTTAATAAAAACTGATAAGCCGTAATTACGTGCTGCTATACATTTAGCGGGAACGTGTTACGGCGTGGCTAGCTGTTGGTCGTGCAGGGGGTACAGAGTATACGCCTACAAGAACAGCACCCCTCACTGGAATCCTGTTCTTTTGGTGAGGGTGGGCGAGAACTTGCCCAGGGACGATTCTCTAAAAGGTTCGGGTGGTTATCGTTAGCATTATGGTGCTAGGGAGTACATTCAGTTTGTCGTGTAGGGACGATATTACAAGGACAAGCCATAGAAAAAGGGTGTATGCGGTGAAAATCGCTGAGTGAACAGGGTCTATACATACGGATACCTTATAAGTGACCGCATGACAAAAACAAAGACACTTATCCATCTATTTTGCCTGATTGCTTTTTTGTGATCTTTCAAAATAGGGGATAAATCTGCCTTCCAGCCGTGTTCCATAATCGTTCCCACATGATAAAAACCCTTAAACCCTTCAGTCAACATTAAATTCGAAGAAAAGATGAAAAATATAAGTTTTCATAAAACTTGGGGAAAATACTTGCTAGGATAGAGGAATAAATAAGGGAATTACCACTAACTTAGATAGAGGATAAGGTGAATGATGAAGCAATTAAATTAAGTGTCCTAGGGTTCATCTTCTTAAACCTTTTATTATTTGGATTACTATCTTTACTTAGTGGTATTTAGTAAAATTTGATTTGATACAATTAATTATAGACTGGGGGATTTGTTCATGGATTATTCAAAGGATAAATTAGAAGAGGAACTGACGAGATCTAGTAAACATTATTCAGATTCTAAGTTTTGGGATAAAGTGAAGAAGTATGGTAAAAAAGTAGGAGCTAATGTTGTTTATGCAGTTTTATTATTGTATTACACTCTTCAAAAAGATACTGTTCCAATAAAGACAAAAGGGATTATTCTTGGAGCTTTAGGTTATTTTATTTTTCCTTTAGATTTGATTCTAGATGCTATCCCAGTGGTTGGTTATGCAGATGACTTAGGTGCGTTAGGAATTGCTCTTATGCAAGTTGTTATGTATATTGATCAAGATGTTAAGGATTTGGCTAAAAATAAATTACAAGATTGGTTTGGGGAAGGTATAGATACTTCAGAAATAGATAATAAGTTGGTAGGTAATGAGGACTAGAGAAAACATTCTTTAGTTCTTTTTTTATTTAATTAATTTAGAATATACCCTATTTATTTTCGAAATTAATTTTATCAATTGGATATAGTACGTGAAATTACATATAAAAACTGTATTTTACTAGAGAGAAAATAGGATTTTACTGTTTTGCTAGAGGGGGACAAATAGATTATTATGAGGGTGAGAGTTTTTTATTGGGAAATAATTATTCTTATCCCCAATAAGCGACTTCATAATTTTGAATTTTATTTATTACAACGTAATGTCTTTGTTGTTTATTCTTTTTATCATATCCTGAGACTGTAATAAAGCCTTCGAGTTCTAAGTGTTCAATTTTGATATCGGTTACAACAAAATCTATATTCTCTTCTTTTTTCATGTGCTGTATTGCAACTTCAGTAGCTTTTTCTTTTATGATATTTCCATTATGAATAAATGATGCGGTCCAACCTATGGTTAGAGTTATAAGTGCTACAATGATTAAAATTATAACATTTTTCTTTTTTAATTTATCCATATTTACCCTCCATTAATGTTATTCTATATTTTAGAATATACTAAATTTTACAAGAGGGGAGTACTTTGAGTAATAAAGATACAGATCAAGTATTAGATTTAAGTTTTTATCGAATGGCTAAAGACGTGTATATGACAGATGAAGAATTAGGAACAGAAATTACAGTAAAAAATGCTGATATAGTGATCCCTATAATGAAAATAGTATAAAATCACAATTGCAGGGATTTTTTCATAAAGAAAAGACACTTATATAAGTGTCTTTTCTGATTGTTTTTAGCAAGCTCCGCCGAATCCGCCGCCCCAACAACTGCAACCAATGATAATTAGCAGGATGAACAGCACAATTAGTAAAGCAAATCCGCCTCCAAAGCCACCACAGCTTCCACCAAAGCCCATATTAGTTCCTCCTTTTAGTTAAGAGGGAAAACATAGGGATATATATGTGATTTCACGGTTAAGATTTATTTTATGTTGTTTCGATTTGATTGAGCAGGTCCTTTTAAAAAAAGAAAAGACACCCTAAGGCGCCTTTCTCCAACTTAAACCACTTCACTTTTAATAACATTTTTCCACAAATGTATCTCGCAAGGTTTATTTTACTATATTTATCTATATTGCTTATTGAGAAAAAAGAAAAAGCCCCTTAAATCAGAGCTTTTATGTTATGGTTAAGTTACTTAAATGATTATTTTCTTGCACATGTTATCCCCATTTGGGGTACAGCCGCATGCCCATTAATAATTATCTACTTAAACACCAGCATAAGAATTGTTGGTGTTTATGAGCCGAATTTGCGATTTTAAAAGACCCATATAGGGGTCACCATATCATTTTTGGAAAAAAAACTTATCTTGGCAGCATTTTTAAAAGATAAATACATGTTCAGAAAGATAAAATTCAAAGATTAATTGAACATTAATTTATGTACACACTTTATGAGGTACCGCCAGCATAAAAAAAAAACCACGCTAAGGGTATTTGATTTCTAATTTATGTTATATTAGAATCAATGCATATTGAAAAGGAGATATAAAATGAAATTTAGATTTATTACGATTATAATCGGTATTTTATTATTAGGTGGATGTTCTTCGGTTTCAAATAATTCAAGTACTTCAAGTAATCAAAGTGAGTCTTCTGTTGGTTTGAAATAAAGTTTGATTAAAAATATCCCGTGACCCGTGTTTGCTCACCATATACCTAGCCTTTATTTTGAGAAAAATCCAATCAAAATAAAGGCGTTTCGTTATATTTAGTAACTTACTTTTACAAAAAGTTTAATCAAAAATTCAAGACCTTATAAACAGTTCACCGCTATTTCAAAGCCACTAAAAAAGCTCCATGAAAGGAGCCAATTATTTCACAAGATTCTTCTGTAATTCCTCTATTATAAGCTCTGCACCTACCGGGCTTAGCGTAAGCTTTCCGTCTGCTAAAGCAATATTTTTATCATATACTTCTCCTGTTATTGCACACGCACCATGCGCTTCATATTTTTTTAGGATGATTTTTTCACCATCTACATAAATCTCTAATGGTGTCTTTTCTTCAATTTCCAGGGTGCGTCTTAACTCCATTGGTATAACGATACGTCCTAAATTATCTAATTTCCGAGTTACTCCTGTTGATTTCATGAAACCTCTCCCTTATATATTCTATAGCTCTATATTTCTCATACCCTATGCCATTTTCTCATTGTAACAGGCTTTTTCCGTACATGAAAAACATTATAATCCAAAAACTGACGATCAGAACAAAGATATTTTTACACTTTTGCTTAAAGGGGTCACCTTACATGCCCATCAACTTAAGAAATTAATTGTTCCCCCAAAACGAAAAAAATGAGCTGAATTCTATAAATAACTATTAAAAGGTGAAATTTTCATTTTTGGGTGGTTCCAAATCCTTAGCTTGATGAACATGGGGCCGTCCCAAAAGCCATGGAAAATTGGCTGAGGGATTTTGCCCCTTTATATGTCAAAAAAAACAAAAAGAAACCATCCATTGGTAAAATGAAAGTACCACTCACCACGCACAAAAGGAGAGGCAAGGGCTGCAATTAAGACAGTTTTTTCGGTTCTGTTGCAAAGTTTTCTAGAGTGTAGCTTCATGTAGAAAACTTTGTAACAGAACCTCAGTATGTCCAGGTTTTAGAGATTGTTTGTAATTGACCTGAAGTTTTTGCACCAGAACCCGATTCTGGGTATGAGGAGCCACTCTGGGATTTAATTACAAATCAAAAAAGAACTTTATTCAAGTTCTTTTAATCTACGATATAGAACTGCCTGACTCACTCCTGTGATTTGGCATATTGCCATAACAGTTTTATTGGAGCACGGCAACTACTTTGATATTAAGTCTGCAAATTAGAAAGCCATTATTCCCTCTTTGGGAGTCTTACAAATACCTGGTTTAGTAGTTACTAAATATCCTTTAAATGCCTACGTGACCATCGAACATCATTATACCATTACGGATCCTTCCCATCTTTAGTACAGTCAGCATAATAAAAAGCTTTGCGAAATTATTCGCAAAGCTTTTGTAATGACATGTAATTATAATAGTAATTTTCGTATCTCTTCTGTACTTAGACCAGTGAATTTTGCAATGTCTTCTAACGGCATACCATTCTTATGCATACCACAAATTAATTGGATTTTCCCTTGTTCTATGCCTTCTTCTCGCCCTTTTTGGATCCCCTTTTGAAGGCCTTTTTGAATCCCTTTTTCTAAACCTTCCTCTAAACCTTCTTCACGAGCGTGAGCCAACTTAGCCTGTTCATCAAGAAGTAGCTTCTCACGAGCCTCGTAGGCTGTTCGGAAAGAGGAGTCATGGCTCATATTTTCCCATTTATTTATTGCTTTTTGTAAAATTGGATCTTGATTCATTGCAATCTCCTCCAATGTTTGAGTTAAATGTTCATCTTCATGTGCTGGTAGTAATAACATCCATCGAACAAATGTATTTTCCCATGGGTTTACTTTTTCTTCACGCCACTGTTTGATCAATTTCGGTATCTCTACAAAATGGATTTCAATATCGTCACTTAATACCTGTTGCGATTTTGTATTCCATAATTGTCCGATGGTATGAAATGCTTCATCGTCAGAAAATAACATAAAATCTAATAAGTTAATGGTGATGGTTTTCCGAAGGGAACGATATGGCATCCCTTCTTGCATTTGGGACGTATAGAGTTTACTCCAATAATATAAAGATCGCTTTACCATATCATGTGTATTCCGAAGCTGAATTTCTATGTTTACTTGCGTCCCATTATCTAGTGTTGCTAATAAGTCTAATATTGATAACTTATCATCTTCATAAGATTTATGAAGATGAGGATCTTCTAGTTGTAGAGATTTAATAGGTACATCCAAAGACTCTTCTAAGATTGCGTTTAGAAATCCGGTTAATATCTCTTCATTCCCTTTTGTGCCGAATAACTGTTTAAAAGCAAAATCAATGCGTAAATTTACTAATTTTGTGGACATGGATTTCCTCTCCCTGTCTTACTTTTCTTATTATTATTTTATAATTAAACTCTCTATACAAGCAAATGCTACTTTTACCATTGTAGCTCCAATTCATCACAGTGCACATCTAACTCTGTAAAACAGTTTTGTAAATCCGCTTCAAAATCAATTGCACGAATTATACTATCTACCTTTTGTTCTAAATCTGAAATTGTGGTGTAAGGAACATAGAATATATACTTTCCCGAACGTTGTTCCATATTATATTGTGATATGAGAAAGGTTTCAATATTCTCTTGAACTTTCCCCTTTCCTCGTACAAATTTATCATGTTCCGCCAGAAGACTCCTTCCTCAAAAATACGAAGGTGTGAAACACCAATTTTAGGTGGGAGATGAATGGCGGTAGGCGTAAGCCTACGTTTTTTAGTATACTGTAGCTATCATACCAAAAAGTGAGGTGCAACCCATGTTAGTAAATAAGGCATATAAATTTCGTATCTATCCGAATAAGAAACAAGAAATATTAATTGCTAAAACGATTGGGTGCAGCCGCTTTGTATTTAACCATTTTCTTGCTCTTTGGAATGATACCTATAAAGAAACAGGAAAAGGATTAACCTATCCTTCTTGCTCTGCCGAGCTAACTCAATTAAAAAAGAAACAGGATACGATTTGGTTAAAAGAAGTCGATAGTATTGCCCTTCAATCCACATTAAAAAACCTCGCAGATGCTTTTTCACGTTTTTTCAAGAAACAGAATGATATTCCACGATTCAAGTCTAAAAAGAATAAAGTTCAGTCATACACAACCAAACAAACGAACGAAAATATTGCAATTGTAGGCAACAAAATGAAATTACCGAAACTTGGCATGGTTCGTTTTGCCAAAAGTCGTGAAGTAGAAAGTCGTATTTTAAATGCAACGATTCGACGCAACACAAGTGGTAGATACTTTGTATCTGTCCTTGTCGAAACAAAAGTACAAGAAATACCTAAAACTGAATCCAATTGTGGAATTGATGTTGGATTAAAAGATTTTGCTATTCTTTCTGATGGAACAACATACAAGAACCCTAAATTTTTCCGTATATTAGAAGAAAAGTTAGCGAGAGCACAGCGTATCCTTTCCAGAAGAACGAAAGGTTCTTCGAACTGGAATAAACAACGCGTGAAAGTTGCGAGAATCCATGAACATATTGCAAATACAAGAGCTGATTACTTACATAAACTCTCTACTGAAGTCATCAAAAACCAAGATGTCATCGGTATGGAAGACTTACAAGTCAGTAACATGCTCAAAAATGGAAAACTTGCAAAAGCGATTAGTGAAGTATCTTGGTCACAATTTCGAACTATGCTGGAATATAAAGCGAAATGGTATGGCAAACAAGTTGTGGTGGTATCTAAAACATTTGCCTCTAGTCAGTTATGTTCCAATTGTGGATACAAAAACAAAGATGTTAAAAACCTAACAATTCGTGAGTGGGATTGTCCTTCTTGTGACACACATCACCATAGAGATTGGAATGCAGCGCTCAATCTTAGAAACGAAGCAATTCGTCTCTTAACCGTAGGAACTACGGGGATAGCCTAATATCCATTAGAGTTCGATAGAACTCTGTACTTAGGAATCTCCCACTTCAAATAGTCCGTAAGGACGTTAAGTGGTGAGTAGTTCAAAAGAAATAAATGTGTTCTTAAAAGTATACTTTTACAGACGAGTTGAAGGGCTCACTTAAGACTACATACAACAAATCTAAAACGTACATTTTTAGGACATAGTTTCTAGAGTGAGTTTTTGTGGAAGTTTCCAGCAAAAAAACAGCGAAAATCGTTTGATATCAGATTGTTCAGAAAATACTTATTTTTGAGAGGTGATAGCTACAACAATTATATAGAGAAGTATGATATATTTGAAAAAGCGCCCTGTTTACAGGGCGCTTCACTTTTACCTAATGACTAATATTAGCACTTGGGTATAATGTTGTTCCTCCAATTGAAACTTTTATTTCATTTGTTAATGGAACATTTTGTTCATTAATAATTGTTCTCCACCATTCCCATGCAA
>NZ_AXVB01000033.1:0-31450 GCF_000482345.1 Bacillus sp. UNC437CL72CviS29
ATAAAATTTAGTACGTTTAGTTTAAACTCTACGGTGTAATTTGTATAGACCTCGTGTAAACCTTCTTCTCCATGGAGTTCGTATAAGCGCAACCAGTATTGAAATTGCGCCTTTGTAATATGCATCTGTTTTGCATATTCTGCTTGAGAAATTGTTTTTGGATTAAATCCTTGAACGAGCTTTAACCTTGAATCCTTCGTAAATTTTGTCATAAAAAAACTGCACCTCCAATTGTTAGACTATGTCTAACAATTGGGGTGCAGTTCAGAAAGGAACAGCTTTTTTCTTAATCTAAAATTTTCACAAATGGTTCATCCTGCTTCGCATCACGAATAATAATAGCTTCAGGACGTTCAACAGATTTAATTGTCACCTGTACTTTCACATAATTCGGGAAGTATTGCATAACAAGTCCCGCCACATATTGCGTAAATCCAATCACTTCTGCTTTTCCGTTAAATTGAACAGGAATTTCAATCTTCATTTCTTTTAATTGATCATCTTTATAAAATCCTGTACCTACAACAGCTGTGTAATCGCCTTTGAAATACTCACTCAGCTTTGCTTTAAAGTTTTCTACAGTTGTATAATCTTCACGCACATCCGTCTTAGCTGATTCAGAAGGGAACAAGTAATACTTTTCATTAATTGCTTTCCAATCTCCTACTTTATCACTACCTTTATCGACTTGAGCGTAAGATACAAATTTCCCTGGCACAAGTGTTGATTTCGCTCCTTGACGATAAATCGCAAACGTAATCGGGACATTTTTCACATCTGGCTTTTTCTGTTGTAACTGAGATAAAATTTCTTGCGCCATGCGTTTACCCTCTGCTAGCATCTCTTCTTCCTTAATTTCAGCTTCACGTGGGTACCCGTGTTCTTCATTGTAATAATGAACGGAATTCATCGCGAGACCAATAACAATTCCGCCTAATTCAACTTGATCGCCTTTTCTCGCATAATAATCATGTTCTAAAATATTCGAAAGATAAATTGGCTTTTTCCTATTGCGTACCTCCAATGATTCAGATCCTGGATCTAAAGCAGGGTTCAATCCAATGTTCGGAAGCTTATCTGCTTCTTTTTTGCCAAGTTTCTCTTCTAGTTCCTTTTGCTCAGCATCTGTACGCTTTCTTTTCACAAGCATTTGAACCATTTCTTTTTCTAAAAATTTACCACCCTGGAATAAATAATCTTTCGTACTAAACGATTCTTTCGCAATACGCATTAGTCCTGTTTCAAATTCATCTATATCCAGACGGCTATTTAATCCTTGGACAACTAAGCCACGTGCAGAACCTGGATCAAATGGCACCGTTGTTTTGTAATAATCCTCAGAAATAGAATATTTCGGAACAATCGCTTGTTCTTTTGATTTACCCGATTTGTCAACAACTTTTTCTTCTTTTTTTATACCTGTACTACATCCACTTAGAAGTAGACTTAGGCTTAATACCGCTAATGCTATTTTTTTCATGGTAAGTTTGCACCTCTTACTTATTTAGCTCTTGTAAGAACCTCTCTTCATTCCAAACCTCAATATTATGTTTCTCTGCTTGTGCTAATTTTGATCCTGCCGCTTCACCAGCAACGACTAAATCAGTACTCTTACTTACACTACCTGTTACTTTTCCACCTAGCTCTTCAATCTTTTTCTTCGCTTCAGTGCGCCCCATGACTTCTAGTTTTCCTGTTAGGACAATTGTTTTTCCAGCGAAGTAAGACGCAATATTTTGTAAATCAGCACGTTTTATGCCTTTGTAGGCCATGTTAACACCGTACTCTTTAAATTGTTGTAATAACTCTAACACGTCTTCATTATCAAAGTACGTTACGATTGATTGAGCCATTTTCTCGCCAATTTCATTAATCTCTTTTAACTCTTCTTCAGTTGCTTTCACAAGGTGGTCCATCGTTTCAAAATGCTCAGCTAACGTGCGAGCTGCTTTTGCACCGACATGACGAATACCAAGTCCAAATAATAGACGCTCCAAAGAATTTTCCTTAGACGCTTCAATTGCTTGTACTAATTTAGATGCCGATTTCTCACCAAAACGCTCTAGTTGTAACAATTGCTCTTTCGTTAATGGATACAAATCTGCAAATGTCCGAATATAATCTGCTTCAAAAAGCTGTGTAATAACACGCTCTCCAAGTCCATCAATATTCATTGCATTTCTTGAAACAAAATGAATCAGCCCTTCACGAATTTGTGCTGGGCAGGCTGGGTTAATACAACGTAGCGCTACCTCTTCTTCTAAACGAACAAGTTCACTGTCACAATCTGGACAATGCGTTGGCATATGGTACTCATCTTCCTCACCAGTACGTTTATCAAAAATAACGTTAACTACTTCTGGAATAATGTCTCCCGCTTTTTTCACAACAACGTAGTCGCCAATTCGAATATCTTTTTCACGAATTAAATCCTCGTTATGTAGAGATGCGCGGCGGACAATTGTTCCAGCGACTCGAACCGGCTCTAGTTCTGCAGTTGGTGTCACAACACCAGTACGTCCTACACTTAGTTCAATACCTGTTAATCTCGTTACAACTTCTTCTGCCGGAAACTTATAAGCAATTGCCCAGCGTGGACTCTTTGCTGTTGTTCCTAAGCTTTCTTGCAAAGCTACATCATCTACTTTAATTACAATTCCATCAATCTCATAATCAAGATTTGGGCGCTTTTCCTGCCATTCTTCTACATAAGCGATTACGTCTTCAATTGTTTCACACGTGCGACGATTTGGATTTGTTTTAAATCCAAGTTCACCTAAGAAGTTCAATGACTCGCTATGTGATGCAATCATTTTTTCTTCCACATCAGCAAGACCGTACACAAACATAGATAGCTTGCGCTTCGCGGCTACTTTCGGATCAAGTTGACGTAGTGATCCCGCTGCTGCGTTACGTGGATTTGCAAAAACAGCTTCACCATTTTGCTCTTTCTCTTCATTTAATTTCACAAATGAACGCTTTGGCATATATGCCTCGCCGCGAGCTTCCAATGTTACTTCTTCTTTCAAACGAAGAGGAATTGCTTTAATTGTTTTTAAATTTTGCGTAATATCCTCACCAGTTACGCCATCACCACGTGTTGCTCCTTGAACGAAGCGTCCTTTTTCATAATGAAGGGAAACAGCAAGACCGTCAATTTTTAGTTCACATATATATCTTACATTTGAATCATCAATTCCTTGACGTACTCTGCGATCAAAATCGCGTAAATCTCCTTCATTAAAGGCATTTCCTAAACTTAACATCGGTGATTTATGCGTGACTTTTTCAAATATATCAAGCACTGCTCCTCCAACTCGAACAGTTGGGGAGTCTTCCGTTAAAAATTCTGGGTTCTCTGCTTCTAATTTTATAAGCTCCTGCATATCACGGTCGTATTCCGCATCAGAAACAGAAGGATTGTCTAGTACGTGATATTGATAGTTGAATGCATTG
Source organism: Bacillus sp. UNC437CL72CviS29 (assembly GCF_000482345.1). Lineage (NCBI taxonomy): Bacteria > Bacillati > Bacillota > Bacilli > Caryophanales > Bacillaceae > Bacillus > Bacillus sp. UNC437CL72CviS29. The sequence goes on from NZ_AXVB01000033.1 coordinate 3,457, forward strand.
AGCATATCACGAAGTTCTTCTATACGCTGCTTTGTCTCTTCTTTTGACATATCCTTACTCCTTTCTATTGTTTCGTTACAGGTGCAAATTTCGCTAATAAACGTTTAATACCAATCGGACTTGGGAATGCAATATCTAATTCTTTTGCATCTCCTTCACCTTTCACACTTACAACTGTACCAACTCCCCATTTTTGATGGGACGCTTTATCACCTACAGCCCAGCCAATTTGCTCTCCTCCTGTTGTTTTCACTGCCGGTCGCACAAATGCAGAGCGAGAACGTGTCGTCGTTGCCCCAGCCCCAGCTGTTCTTCCTTTCGCACTAAATGTCTCGCGCTTTGGCGTTGTTTCATTTAATGGTTCAAGTAAATGCGCCGGAACTTCTGAAATAAATCGAGATGCTGCATTCATATTTGTTCTACCAAATAAAGTACGCATTTGAGCATTTGATAAATATAACTCTTCTTCCGCACGAGTGATACCTACATAAGCTAAACGGCGTTCTTCTTGCATCTCATCTTCTTCCATAAGAGAACGAGTATGTGGGAAGACTCCTTCCTCTAAGCCAATAATAAAGACAACCGGGAACTCTAGCCCTTTTGCCGAGTGCATCGTCATTAAAATAACTTCTTCACCTGCAGTTGGATCCTCATCCACACGATCTATATCTGCAACAAGAGCCAAATCTGTTAAGAAAGCGACAAGACTCTTATCTTCACTTTGTGACTCAAATGTTTGGGTAACAGATAAAAACTCATCTAAGTTTTCAAGTCTTCCTTCCGCTTCTAAAGTACGTTCATTCTTTAGCATATCGCGGTAACCTGTTTTCTCAATAACTTCCTCTACCAGTTCTGTAACAGATAAATATTCCTGCATATTTACCCAATTGTGTAATTGACTTGCAAATTCTTTTACTGCTTTTGTGATTTTTGCACTTACTCCAACATGCTCAATTTCATCCATTACAGCAGTTAATGAAATACCATTTTGTACGCCGTAGTTAATAATTTTATCGATAGACGTGGCACCGATTCCGCGCTTCGGCACGTTAATAATACGTGCAAAGCTAATCTCATCATCCGGATTTGCGATTAAACGTAAGTAAGCCAAAATATCTTTAATCTCTTTACGGTCATAGAACTTGATACCGCCGACAATTTTATACGGAATATTGGACTTTAAGAAAATCTCCTCAACCATACGAGACTGCGCATTAGTACGATATAGAACCGCAAAGTCTGTATATTTTCGATTCCCCATTTGAATTTCATCGCGAATTTTTTTCGCAACAAAATATGCTTCATCCTTTTCTGTTGCAGCACGATAATACGAAATCTTACTTCCAACTTGATTATCCGTCCATAATTTTTTCGGTTTACGATTTGAATTATTTTCAATTACAGCGTTAGCTGCATTTAAAATATTTTGTGATGAGCGGTAGTTTTGCTCTAACAAGATAACCTGTGCATTCTCATAGTCTTTTTCAAACGATAAAATGTTGGAAATATCCGCACCGCGCCAACGATAAATGGACTGATCAGAATCACCAACAACACAAAGATTTTTAAAGCGAGCAGCTAATTTATTTACAAGAATGTATTGTGCTCTGTTCGTATCCTGATACTCATCAACATGAATATACTGGAATTTGCGTTGATAAAATTCCAATACTTCTGGAACACGTTCAAATAATTGAATCGTCGTCATAATTAAATCATCAAAATCTAATGAGTTATTTTTCAGAAGACGTTTTTGATATTCTATATACACATCACTTATTAATTTCTCAAATGGATCAGCAATTGAAATTTGCTTTGCATATTTATCAGCAGATAACAATTCATTCTTTGCATTGCTAATGCCAGATAAAATAGAACGCGGATCGAATTTTTTAGGATCAACGTTTCGCTCTTTCATGATTTTCTTCACAACAGTAAGTTGATCACTTGCATCTAAGATCGTAAAGTTTCGGTTAATCCCAATACGGTCGATATCACGTCGTAAAATACGCACGCACATCGAGTGGAACGTAGAAATCCAAATATCCTCTGCTTCCGGACCGACAAGCGTATCGATACGCTCACGCATTTCACGAGCTGCTTTATTTGTAAAGGTAATTGCTAATACATTCCAAGGTGCTACCCCTTTTTCACCAAGTAAGTATGCGATGCGATGTGTTAGCACACGCGTTTTACCACTACCAGCACCCGCCATTAATAGAAGTGGACCGTTTGTTGTTTGCACCGCTTTTTGTTGCTCAGGGTTTAAACCACTTAATAATTTATCAGTTATACTCATATGTGCCTACGCCTACTCTCCTTTTACAGCTTTTACTGTCTGTAACGCTGCTTTTATATCATCATAAATTACATTTCCTACAACGACTGTATCAGCGTACTGCGCCATTTCTTTTGCCTCTTTCGCACTTGAAATCCCGCCTCCGTAATACAACCTTGCTTGTTGTAATTCTGCTTTTACATTTTTAACAAGTTCAACATCTCCGTAAGTACCGCTATATTCCAAGTAGAAAATCGGCAAATTCAGAAGCTTGTCTGCCATACGTGCATATGCAATAACGTCATCTTCTGTTAAATCACATTTCGCCTCTGTAAGCTGAGCTACTTTTGCTTCTGCATTTAAAACACAATATCCTTCCATGAAAATTTCATCCCAGTTCATAATGTCCCCAAATTCTTTCAATGCCTCATGATGAATTCCCGTTATCCATTCCACTTTTCGGCTATTTAAAACACTTGGGATGTAATAAAAATCAAACCCTGGCGTAAGAGCTTCAAGATCAGAAACCTCTAACACACAAGGAACTGCATATCTACGAATGCTTACTAGCATGTGTAATACGTTATCAATTGTTACTCCATCACTTCCGCCTACAATGACTGCGTCTGTTCCAGATTCACAAATCATTTCTAAATGTTCATCGCTTAATTCCTTATTCGGATCAAGCTTAAATACATGTTTCCACTGTGAAATATCGTACATGAAAACACCCTTTCTTTTATCTAATCACCTTTATGCGCTTGTTCAAAAAGACTGTTATCTTGTCCGGACTTTTTAAACTTCCTTTATAACACACGTTTAAAAAGGAGGATCTAGAGAACCGAGCAGTTCGAGGCGCTGTAGCCAGGAGGACACGCAGTGTAGCCTTTACTACATGAATACCGCACTGGCACAGCAACGAAGAAATGCGAAGGTTATCTTGACCGGACTTTTTAAACTTCCTTTTATGCATTCTTACATTATAACAAAAAAAGACACCTATACACACGCCCTATCCAACATCTTTTTTACCGTCAAATGTTGGATTACATATCGCGAAACTTACATGGAATAATAACAATTGAAATAGTGTTTACTATTTCTAAGCTAATGAAGAAGGAGTGTTTTCTTTGATAAGGCAAAACATCGGCATAATGAATGCTCTAATTCGTATTACACTCGGTTTGGTCGTATTAAGTTGTAGCACAGCTAAACTTACACGCAAACCATGGTGCATTTGGTCAAAGATTCTGCTATGGCTTAGTGCAATGAAAATTGCAGAAGGAATCTTGCGTTTCTGTCCTATTACGGAAGCATGTAAATTTGGAAAATATATGAACATGGGTGCCTTTAAAATACCTAGCATGGATTTTAATAAAAAGGGAAATGCTAAAGAAGAAGTAAATCATACTTCTAGCCATGACACACAAAAGTCAAAAGGAAGTTATGATACTTCTGACAAAGAGATTGAGTCAGCGATTGAGGAAGCAATCCTGGCAAAACCGCTTTGAATCATTTGTCACGATGCAAGATGCTCTCAAAGGGACTTAGCTGCTGCAGTGGGCGGCTAAGTCTTCTTCATTTTATCGCAGCAAACAAAAAGATCACCCGGCAGCAAAACCTTTGAGTGATCTCTTTGTAACGCTATGTATCGCAATTATTTATTGCCAAACATTTTATCTATTGATTTTGAATTTGCAAGCAATGCTTCTTGTAAATTTTCATCAGAAACAATTTTATAGTTACCTTCTTTATCTTTCTTTAAATTCAGCGTAACTTCACGAATTGCCATTGCCGCATCTTTATCAGACAAGTTCTTCACAAGGGTTGTCGTCATCATTTTCTCCATTGTCTTTTGAGATTGCTCTTTGTTTTCACTAAACGCACTTGCAAAAGCCATAGGCATAATCTCTCCGATTGTCTTTGTAGTAGCAACAGCCATATCAACCGAAGTAATCTTTACCTTAACCTTTGCTGTATCATCTTTCTTGGACACTTGCTCTGGCTTTTCAAATTTATAGTTCTTTGCGATTACGCTAAATATCTGCTTCCCATCAATACCGTCTTGCTCTTTGTTTAAATTGTTAAAATCGTATCCATCATTGCTTTCGTACACAAAAGTAGTGGCCTTTTTAAAGTCCCCGCCTTTTACTGCTGTCAAAAATTCTTGTACAGTATCATCTGGGTTTGAACATCCCGTAAGCATGCTCATTAATACCCCTATCATCATGATAAAAGTCAATGATTTGAACATTTTTTTCATAAGTACGCCCCCTGCTGTTTATTAAAACTTGAAATAACCCTTATATATTACTTTAGAAAAAAATATCCAACAAGTAAAAGTAATATTTAAACCCATCACACAGGTAACCAGGAATTATTTGTTATATTTTCAGAAAATTAGGTATAAACCCCTTGCTTAAAATGATATAAAAGTGATATCATTTTTATATCAGGAGGCGATCATATGAAAGAAAAACAAGTTTTTTATGTAAATGGTTTTCTCGGTATTATTGGGATTTTGATTTTAGCCACTATCGGTGTATTCTGCCTTGTGCAAGAAATTTTTATAGTAGCAGCATTAACTATTCTTTTAGCTGCGATTCTCGCAACTGGTATTGGAATTGTTCAACCAAACCAAGCGAAAGTAATTACGTTTTTCGGTAATTATTTAGGAACAATTCGTCAAAATGGTTTATTTTTAACAATTCCATTCGCATTCCGTCAAACTGTCTCTTTACGTGTTGAAAACTTTAACAGTAAGAAATTAAAAGTAAATGATGTTGAGGGAAATCCAATTGAAATTGCGGCTGTTATTGTATATAAAGTTGTTGATTCTGCAAAAGCAATGTTTGGTGTTGAACATTATGATCGATTTGTAGAAATTCAAAGTGAAACGGCAATCCGCCACGTTGCAACAAAATATCCTTATGACAATTTCCAAGATGATAATTGCGTTACGTTACGCGGAAACACTGAAGAAATCTCTGAAGAATTAAAACGTGAGTTAGAAGCGCGTCTTGAAATTGCTGGTGTAGAAGTATTAGAAACTCGCCTAACGCATTTAGCTTACGCAACAGAAATTGCTCATGCAATGCTTCAACGTCAGCAAGCGAAAGCTGTATTGGCTGCACGTAAAGAAATTGTTGAAGGTGCCGTTCAAATGGCGAAAGACTCGATTCAAAAATTAGATGAAGAAGGCATACTTGATTTAGATGATGAGCGTAAGGCAAACATGGTTAACAACTTATTAGTTGCTATCGTTTCAGATAAAGGAGCACAACCAGTTATTAATACAGGAAGTCTATATTAAAGGTTGTAGGTATTATGGCTAAAAAGAAAAGTTTCCCATTACGTATCGATCCTGAATTACACGCAATCATTGAAAAATGGGCGAATGATGAGTTCCGCAGCGTTAACGCCCACATCGAGTATTTGCTTCGAGAAATGGCAAAACAAAAGGGAAGACTAAAAAAGGATCAAGATTCCTAAATGAAAAAAGACCACTAAGTTTTAGCGGTCTTTTTTCATTACTTATGAATATTTTCGATTCTCGCATTCTCTTGTACAATTTCATTCATCAATGAACTTATATAGCGCTGCGATCACATTAGTTATTTCAATTTCAGTACTATTTTCCATATGTTATTTTGGAAAATGGATGTACTAAAAATATAAAATACCCTCAAATTTTTAGAATGTTTAAATTTTCCAAAGCGCAATCATTGTTACATCCTTTAACATGAAAGAAAAAAGAAAATCAAGAAATCTCTTGATTGCCCTCTACCTTAAATTAACTCCGGTAACTGTACTTTCTTCTGATAAGCTCTCCATGTAATACACCATTTTTTCGGATCATCTAGAAAATCCTGTTCATCTAATTTGCGAATCGTACTATTTTGCGGGGCATTTCGAATAATTTCAGGACTTTCATATGCCTCTTGCGAAATTTGTTCAAGTGCCGCAATATACTCATCTAAATCTGCCTTAGAATAACTCTCAGTCGGCTCCAATGTAAACGGCTGAGGAACGATATATGGATGGTGACTCGTCCAGTAGTGTAAACCGAAATCCGTCATCCTTCTTTGAACATCTTCTGTCGTAACACCCGTTTCATCGTTCATCTCTTCCCAACTATAACGAACTTGTTCAAGCCGCTGCCCTTTCACATACGGAGCGCTTGCACCACGAATTTTTTGTACTTTATGATACATATAATTATTGTTTAACACAGCCGTTGTCGCCACTTCTTTTAACCCTTCTGGTCCTAGAGCACGAATCCATGCATAAGACCTTAAAATCGTTTGTGCCACACCATGAAAAGCACGTACTTTCCCAATCGAATGTTTCAATTCATGATTTAAATAATATTTCTCCTCATCACATTCGACAATTGGTCCTGGTAAGTACTCTTTTAACTCTTTACTTACACCAAGTGCACCTGTTGCTGGTCCACCACACATATGCGGAGCTGCAAATGTTTTATGAAGATTAAAAAAACACATATCAAATCCTGCTTCTTTCGCCCGCGTAATCCCAAGAAGGCCGTTTGCATTTGCCTGGTCGTAATAGCAAATCCCACCTGCTTCATGAACAACCCTCGTAAACTCTTTAATCTTCGAATTAAAAATCCCTGTATCTTCAGGATTCGCTACAACAAATCCTGCTGTTCTTTCTGAAACAACAGCTTTTAATTTTTCAAGGTCAGGAAATCCATCTTTATCCGGATGAAGCGTAATGATTTTAAAGCCTTTAACAGCCGCTGTAGCCGCTTGTGAAGGATGAGAAAAAATGGTTGTAATAATTTCATTCCGCTTTTCCCCTTCCCCTCGAGATTCATGATATTTTCTTACAATGGATGCCATAGCAAATAAGGCTTGTGTGCCACCACTCGGTTGAAATGAAAAATGATCCATACCAGAAATTTCTCTCATACAAAGATCCAATTTGTATATAATCTCTAGCATGCCTTGGACCGTACTTTCATCTTGAAGAGGATGCAGTTCCATTATTTTAGGATTCCGTACTAATAATTCATTAATTTTAGGAATATATTTCATCGTACAGGTCCCTTGCCCAATTTCAACATTAAAATCTGATCCTAACGTCTCTTGTGAAAGTCTCACATAATGCCTTAACACACGTGCTTGACCGATTTCCGGAAGTCTCGCTCTTTCTTTTCTATACATAGAATGAGGAATCTTTGAAACTCCATCACCAACTTCTTTCACAATTGTTTCATCCGCTACAGGAACGTCTACGCCCCTTTCTCCTTGCTGGTGAAGTTCAAAAATAATTGGTTCATTCCATTTTGCTTGATGAAAGTCACGGACTTTACTATTCCTTTTAATTTTCTTCATCAGTCGATTCTCCTTTCCGTTCGTCTTTTTTAATTTGTCACAATTTCTTGCAGAGCGGCAGCTAACCGATCAATGTCTTCCTTCGTATGAACTTCTGTAACACAATACAAGGCACATTGACCAAATTTAGGAAACTCTTTCGAAATATCCTTTCCTCCAAATATCTGTTTTTCTAACAATCTCTTATTTATAGTTTCTACTGATAAACCGGTCTCATTAAAATCAACAAGAAACTCTTTAAAAAATGGAGAACTTAATCTTGAACCTCTCACTCCAGGGATTTGATTTAATTGTTTTACTGCATATTGACTATTTTGCATAATCGTTTGACCTAATTCATACATACCATTTGGTCCAAGTAACGATAAATAAACTCCTGCTGTAATGCCCCATAACGCTGTTTGTGTACCAACTGATTCTTTTCCTTTTTCACGAAGGGCAAAAGATGTTCGGTCATACGCTACATCTCCAAATCCGTACTCTCCTTCTTTTACTGTTGGGACAATTCCAAATAAACGTGAAGGGTATTCATTCACAAATTTTTCCTCATCTCTTGTAGCAATAAACCCAGCTTGCCCTCCGCTATAGTTCATATGCATACCAAGAGGCTGTAAGTCACCACAAACAATATCTGTTTGATAGTGGCTTGGTGGTGCTAGCACTCCAAGCGATATCGGATCAACACCAACAACTACTAGCGCATCATGTTGCTTTGCAATTTCCGCAATTTCCATCCCTTGCGATTCAATAAATCCTAAATAGGAAGGGTTTTCAAAATAAATTGCGGCTACATTAGCAGCTATTTTATTCTCTAAATCTTCTAAATCTAGAAGACCATTCTCATCATCATAACCAACAGAAACAAATTCAAGATCTGGGGACCCATAATTTTGGATAATTTTCATTCTCTCAGGTGACACGGTTTGTGCTACTAATACCTTTTTTCTTTTCGTTATACGGGCAGCCATCCGAATTGATGTAGCTGCTGCTTGCCCCCAATCAAATGTAGGCACATTTACAACATCCATATCAACAAGTTCCGCTACTAAGCTTTGGTATTCAAATAAAGCTTGAAACCTGCCATGATCTTCATACGGTTCCCCAGCATATGCCGTTAAAAATTCTGATCGCTGATTCACTTCATCGCAAACAGCTGGTACAAAGTGTTGCCAACAACCTGCTCCTAAAAAATTTACATATTCACTTGTACTTGTATTTTTACAAAGTATCCCTTCAACATGGCGACGCAGTTCATATTCTGTAAGCGCCTTCGGTATATTCATTTCCTCTTTTAACTTGAGTTCCTCTGGTATGCAGGCGTATAGTTCCATCACGGTTTCAGCGCCGATTTCTTTTAACATCTCTTCTCTTACTTCAGGTACCATATTTGGAATGTAAGGATGTACCTTTTTCGTCATCTTAATACCCCCTTGTTAAATTTCATTCAATTATGCTAAGCCTCCGCCATCGACAACAAGTGCTGTCCCTGTCACCCAAGATGACAAGTCGCTAGCTAAAAATAAAACACCTTTTGCGATATCCCGTGGTGTACCAATTCTTGATAGAGGCCGATTTATTGCTGAATCTTTCAGAAACGACCCTTCTTCTACATTCAATTGTTTCGCCTCGTCGCGTAGTAACTGCGTATCTGTATCACCTGGACATATGCAGTTTACTCGAATATTTTGCGACCCATGATCAATTGCCATCGCCTTCGTTAAGTTCACAACCCCCGCTTTTGCAGCACAATATGCAACTGCCTTATCGCCCCCTTTTAGTCCCCATCCAGAGCCAGTGTTAATAATACTTCCCCCTTGTTTTTCAGCCATAATTGGAATGATATATTTAGATAAAAGATATACACCTTTTAATGACACATTAATAACTGAATCCCACTCTCTTTCTTCTAATTCAACAACTGTTTTTCTTCTAATAACTCCGGCGTTGTTAAACAGCACATCTACACTTCCATATACCTTCCTAATATGTTCACTCACATTCTTACAATCTAATTCACTTGTTACATCGCACTTCAAAAACTCTGCCCTCTGCCCCTCGTCTCGTAAACCCTGCGTGGCCTGCATACCTTTTTCCTCATCAATATCTAAAAGAATGACGGTAGCTCCTACTTCAGCAAAGATGGTTGCTGTCGCATACCCAATTCCTGATGCCGCTCCGGTTACAACCGCCACTTTATCCTTTAATTGAAAATAATCTCTTTCCATAAAAAAACCTCCTTTATTTGCATCTGCTTTTTATTAAGCAAAAAACATGCCAATTTTATTACGTGAAAAACCCTTATTGTAGTAAGCAACTTTGATACGATCATTTGACATTTTCGACAAACATTTGACACTTTTGTATTTTTCTGAATTATCATATAATAATTACATAAATAGAAAGGAGGTTCAAAATTGTATACAATCACAGCAATCACAAAAATGATTCATGCCTTTTCCGAACTCTTACAAATAGAAATCGCCTATTTCAACCATGAAGGGCTATTAGTTTCTTCAACGGAAGAATATAAAAAGAAAAAAGGAGAACGCGTATACCTCCCCTTTTTCCAAAAACTATACGAGCATCCTATTACCTTTGTACATAAGCCGGGGCATATGAATATGTGTCATGGTTGCCACTTTCAAAAGAGCTGTCCATCCACTGCAGAAATTATACAAAATATGATTCAAAATGAACGCCACTATGGCTATCTTTCATTCGTTAGTTTTTCCAAAGATAAGCAACAGAAATTACTCGATCAGCAAAAAGAATTTATCTATTGGATGGAAAAGTTAAAAGAGATTATTACCGATATGATTCATGAAACAAATTATTCTACTTCCAAAATAGGGACAAAATTAAAACAAACTGAATATATCCTTGGAAGCAGTTATACATTACAAAACATAAAAGAAATCTTAAAAAATATGAAAAGTAGTACCTCATCCATCGTTATTACAGGAGAAACGGGAACGGGGAAAAGCTTGATGGCAAAGCTTATTCATGAACAAAGCATATTCCAGAGGGGAGATTTCATTGAAATAAATTGTGCTAGCATTCCTGAATCTTTATTTGAAAGTGAGATCTTTGGCTATGAGGAAGGTGCATTTACAGGAGCGAGAAAGAAAGGAAAGCCCGGTTACTTTGAAATGGCCGACCGAGGCACGTTATTTTTAGATGAAGTTGCAGATCTTCCTCTCCATTTACAACCAAAGTTATTAAAAGTACTACAAGATGGTGTTGTACAAAGAATTGGTGGAACACTTCCCCAAAAAGTGAATGTCCGAATTATCGCTGCATCAAATCAACCATTAGAGAAATTAATCGAATCTAAACAATTCCGTTCAGATCTTTACTACAGGCTCAATGTGATTCCAATTCATTTACCACCACTTCGCGAGCGAAAAGAAGACTTAAAGAAACTCGTCCCTTTCTTAATTGAAAAATTACAGACAAGAACAGGAAAATTTATTCAAAGTTACACAGAGGCGTTTCTAGCAAGATTAAAACAATATCACTGGCCTGGGAACATTCGTGAATTAGAGAATGTTTTAGAATATAGCATGAATATGGAGAAAAGTGGCCAATTAACCGAATCGTCACTACCAGCATTTCTTCAAAATCATTCGGAGTTGCTGTGCTCATCCACAAAGCAACACAGTGCATTGCAAGAAGCTGAAAAAGAAAGCATTATTCAAAAACTTCATGACTATGGTTATGATTATGAAGGAAAAAAACAAGCTGCGGCTGCTTTGGGGATTAGTGTACGCACATTATATAGAAAAATGGAGAAACTCGGGATTTATAATGACGTGAAACTGTAATGATGAAAGATTTTCTTCAACTCTCGCAAATTAACCTTATATTAAGTTTATCTCCCTCCTAATCCCTTTACTTACACCGAAGTTTGAAGTAGGAGTATTACTGTCTACCAATACCAAAACAAAAATTTATAACGTGTGCAATTTGCACACGTTATGTTATTTCAAAAATATAAATTATTCTTGTCTCTTATAGTTTCTTAAATAACGAATACAGTGAAAAGCTGCAAAATAAATCCCAATTATACCAGTAAGAAAAAAATATATTATAACTATAGGTCCCATAATATTAAATTGACCATATCCTAAAACTAATAGTCCCCCAATCCAGGCCACTAGAATAATAAAGCGCATCCATATATAAAAGCTTCCATATTCCTTTGCTGCTTGTTCTGGAAAATAGTTTCTTGATAATTTCATATTCTCCTCCTAAAAAAACATCCTTTCTAAATTCTATTTTGTTTAGAAAGGATGCTTTTCATCTAATGCCCTATTCTCTTGGGAGACATTCGTTTAAACGTATTTACAATTTGAAAAAATGAAGGTTCGAATAACATTGCATCATCTACATTCCATGTAGAGAACGTAATACTATATATATTATTCTCTTTAGATACTGGTATTAAAAATTGATTCGTACATGCTTTAATATCCTCATTTTCCATTTCAACAGTTGTAAATTCACGAATATGTATGACATTACCAATCTGGGATTTAATCTCCTCGATCGATACTAATTCACTCTTCTCTTTTTCTTTTAATAGCTTTTCCACATTTTGAATAGAAGAATACTCTTTTGCATAAGGAAACCTTGAAACTGTCACATCTGCAAAGTGTATAACATTCTCATCGTCAACAAGACCTTGTAACGCAAACAGTTCCACTTTTATTCCTTTTAGATTTTTAAGAAGAAATTCTAGTTGCCTTTTGATCTCTTCCAAGTTTTCAGCAATATGTGGGAACACTCCGGCTTGTTCAGCTAAAAATATTGAAGTGAACTTTTCTATATGTTTAGGATCCGTCTCCATTAATGTCCATGTATTGGGAAGAGCTATTGAAAAATGTTTCTCCCGAAATGTATATCGGTACCATGTCTCCACACTCATTATAGTTCCCTTCTTTCAAATGAATACTTATAGAATACATATTATTATTCTTTTTGTTTATGATATTGACTGTATCGAATACAATAAAACAGGATAAAAATAAATCCTATTGAACATATTATTATCTCTATCTTAAATAGTAAGTCATTAATAGGATGTTCTTTCCCAATTATTTTATTTATAAGACACATAATCCCTAAATTTAAAAAAACTAAAAATGCTATTTTATAAATTTTCACAAAGGTTTCCCCCGTTTTTGGAGGCATAAATTCTTGAATATCTAATCGCATTTGCTTTGTCATAATATATTTTTCATTTATCAGTTTTAACATTTTATCTGCCGCCTTCTCTATTGTTGTCTCCTATAGTTTCTTAAATAACGAATACAGTGAAAAGCTGCAAAATAAATTCCAATTATACCAGTAAGAAAAAAATATATTATAACTATAGGTCCCATAATATTAAATTGACCATATCCTAAAACTAATAGTCCCCCGACCCAGGCCACTAGAATAATAAAGCGCATCCATATATAAAAACTTCCATATTCTCTTGCTGCTTGTTCTGGAAAATAGTTTCTTGATAATTTCATATTTTACTCCTTTCTTTTACTTTGGTGTACTATCTCTAGTAGCCCCCCACATTCCAAAAGTTGAATTCCATACACCCGTTACATTGTCTCTCACCTGTTGAATAGCTTCTTTTTCTGTCATACCCCGTTTTAACCAATAACCTATCGTTTTTTCAGTAGCTGTAAAAGTTTTTAAAGTTTGGATTGTCTTTCCTGCTGTAGGTATGATACAAATCATTACATATATAATTAAAATTCCCATCGCAAACATATAATCCTCCCTTTCCAAAAATACAAAATAAAATCAAAAGAGCTAACATAATTTATGTTAGCTCTTAACAATCTACCTTTGCAACCGCACGATATCCGATATCACTTCGATAAAATAAACCGTCACTCTCAATTTTCTTAATTTCTTTATAAACGTTATCCTTCGCTTCTTGTAAATCCTTGCCTTTACAAGCTACAAATAAAACACGACCACCGTTTGTTACAAAATCTCCATGTTTCATAGCTGTGCCTGCATGAAAAACAATTGCATCTTCTAATGTATCTAATCCAGAAATCACAGCACCTTTTTCATATGCTTCTGGGTATCCTTTTGAAGCAAGTACTACACCAATAACTGCTTCCTCAGACCATTTAAGTGTTAGCTCTTTCCCATCTAATACGTAATTACATACGTCGACTAAATCACTCTCTAAACGTGGTAATACAACCTCTGTTTCTGGATCACCAAAACGAGCATTGAATTCAATTACTTTTGGTCCTTCGTTTGTTAAAATAAGCCCCGCGTATAAAATACCTGTAAATGAACGTCCTTCTTGAATCATCGCTTTAGCAGTTGGATGTAAAATTGTCTCAATTGCTTCGCTAACTGCTGATTCGGGAATTTGCGGTACTGGAGAATATGCACCCATTCCGCCTGTATTCGGTCCTTTATCACCGTCAAAAGCACGCTTATGATCTTGTGCAATTACCATTGGATAAACGGTTGTTCCATTTACAAATGCCATTAAAGAGAATTCCTGTCCATCTAAAAACTCTTCAATAACAACCTTTTTACTTGCTTCACCGAATTTTACATCCTGCAGCATTTCTTTTACAGCTTGCAATGCCTCTTCTAACGTCATTGCTACTGTTACACCTTTACCAGCTGCTAAACCATCCGCTTTAATAACAATAGGTGCACCAACTTTTTGAATATATGCTACCGCTTCCTCATAGTTTGTGAATGTTTCATATGCTGCGGTTGGAATATCATACTTTTTCATAAGCTCTTTTGTAAAAGCTTTGCTTCCTTCAATTACAGCAGCTGCTTTATTCGGACCAAAAACGCGAAGTCCCTCTGCTTCAAAACGATCAACAATTCCATTCATAAGAGGAATTTCTGGACCAACGAACGTTAAACCTATATTATTTTCTTTCGCAAATAGAACAAGTGCGTCAAAGTCATTCTCATCAATATCAACTGGCATTGCCACATCTCTCATGCCTTCATTTCCCGGTGCTACATATACCTTTTCAACTTGCTCAGACTGTGCAAACTTCCAAGCTAAAGCATGTTCGCGCCCACCACGGCCGATTACTAAAACATTCATATGTTATCCTCCATTATTCAAATAAGTACAAAATAGGAGCAGTGCTCCTATTTTGTTTCTATTCGTTCATATTCAAAAAGAAGGTTATCTTGACCGGACTTTTTGAACCCCCTCTAACAATAAAAATTTAAAAAGGAGGATCAAGAGAACCGAGCAGTTCAAGGCGTTGCGGCCAGGAGGATACGGAGTGTAGCTTTTACTACATGAGTACCGGACTGGCAAAGCAACGAAGAAATGCGAAGGTTATCTTGACCGGACTTTTTAAACTTCCTCTATTAATGTTTGAAGTGACGTACGCCAGTGAACACCATAGCAATACCATATTCATCAGCTTTTTTAATAGAATCTTCATCACGAATCGATCCGCCTGGTTGAATGATTGCTGTAACACCTGCTTTAGCAGCCTCTTCTACTGTATCTGACATTGGGAAAAATGCATCAGATGCTAAGGCGCTACCTTGTGCTTTGTCACCAGCTTGCGAGATTGCAATTTTCGCTGAACCAACGCGGTTCATTTGTCCTGCTCCCACTCCAATTGTCATATTATCTTTTGCTAAAACAATTGCATTTGATTTTACATGTTTGACAACTTTCCAAGCTAGTTTTAAATCGGCCCATTCTTGCTCTGTTGGTTCACGTTTTGTTGGAATTGTAATTGCATCTTCATTTAGCGCTAACGTATCTTCTTCTTGAACTAGAAGGCCACCCTGTACAGAAGTTAATTTTTTACTTGCACTTACTGCTTTTTCAATATTTACAGTTAAAAGGCGTAAGTTTTTCTTACTTTGCAACACTTCTAAAGCTTCTTGTGAGAAAGAAGGTGCGATAACAATCTCTAAGAAAATTTCATGTAATTTTTCAGCCGTAACTTTATCAATCTCACGGTTAGCTGCAATAATACCTCCGAAAATGGATACTGGATCCGCTTCGTAAGCACGTGTATATGCTTCATGAATATCAGTACCAACACCAACTCCGCATGGGTTCATATGTTTTACTGCTACCACTGCTGGTTCTGTAAATTCTTTCACGATGCTAAGCGCTGCATCCGCGTCATTGATATTGTTGTAAGATAGCTCTTTTCCATGTAACTGCTCTGCATATGCAACAGAAGAAGTTGCTGCAAATGGCGCTTTATAGAATGTTGCTTTTTGATGTGGGTTTTCACCGTAACGTAAATCTTGTTTTTTCTCGAATGTTACTGTTAATGTTTCTGGGCTTTCTTCTCCCATTTGTTCCGTTAAATAGTTAGAAATTAATGCATCATATGCCGCTGTATGACGGAATACTTTCGCTGCTAATTTACGTTTTGTTTCGTCTGTAACTTCGCCGTTTTCTTTTAGCTCGGCTAGTACAACATCATAATCTATTGGGTCAACGATTACTGATACAAATTTATGATTCTTCGCAGCTGAACGAATCATTGTTGGGCCACCGATATCAATATTTTCAATTGCATCAGCAAATGTCACATCAGGTTTAGCAACTGTTTCCTTAAATGGGTATAAGTTTACAACAACAAAGTCGATTGGCTGAATGCCTAATTCATTCATCTGCGTCACATGCGTTTCATTATCACGTACTGCAAGTAAACCACCATGAATGTTTGGATGTAATGTTTTCACACGCCCGTCCATAATTTCCGGGAAGCCAGTTACTTCAGAAATCCCAATTACTTGTAAGCCGTTTTCCTCTAATAATTTTTTCGTTCCACCTGTTGAAATAACTTCAATCCCTTGTTCAAGTAACCCTTTAACAAATTCTACAACACCTGTTTTATTTGAAACACTTACTAATGCACGCTTTTTCATTTATCCTTCACCCCTAGTTGAATGTTATTTAACGGCCTTCTCTTTCATAGATTGAACGATTTCGTTCACCGTAGCTACGTACAATCTATGTTCAACTTGCTGAATTTTCTTTTGTAAACTCTCTCTTGTATCCGCTTCGGAAACTTTTACTGCTTCTTGAGCAATAATAGGTCCTGTATCCATCCCAGCATCTACGTAGTGAATCGTCACTCCTGTTACTTTCACTCCTGCCTCTAACGCTTGACCGACAGCATCTTTCCCAGGAAAACTTGGTAATAATGACGGATGAATGTTAATGATTTTCCCGCCGTATGCTTCCAGTAATGTAGGACCAATCAAACGCATATATCCCGCTAAAATAACATAATCAATCTCGTATTCTCGCAATTTTTTTAATATCTCATTTTCAAATGCTTCTTTTGATTCATATGCTTTCGCCGAAAAAGCAAAGCACGGAACATGATGATAATGTGCCCGTCCAATAACACGCGCCTCAGGTTGATCACATACGAGCAAACTAATTTCAGCATGTAAGCTTTTTTCTTCCACTGCATTCATTAATGCTTGGAAGTTAGATCCGCTTCCAGAGGCAAAGACTGCCAATCTACTCATAGTCCTGTGCCTCCATTAAAAGTAACACCCGATCCCTTAATAGTTCGTCCAATAATATGTGCTTTTTCTCCTTGTTCTGCAAGAAGCTTGACAACAGTTTCTGCATCTTCTTCTTTTACCGCAACTACCATACCAATACCCATGTTAAAAATATTGAACATTTCTTTTTCTTCTAGTTTTCCAACCTCTTGAAGTAAGCTGAAAATCGGTTGAATTTGCCAAGAACCTAGTTCAATTTCTGCTCCGATTCCTTCCGGCAACATACGTGGAATATTTTCAATAAATCCTCCACCTGTAATATGTGCCATGCCATACACTTCATATTTCTTCAATAGTTCTAAAATAGGTTTGACATAAATTTTCGTTGGTTTTAATAATTCTTCACCAAGAGGTAGTTCTAAGCGACCATGTATACGATCTAAAGATAACTGTCCATCTTCTAACAACACTTTTCGTACTAAAGAATACCCGTTACTATGAATACCACTAGATGCTAAGCCAACTAATACATGACCTGCTTCAATAGAATTTCCTGTTACAATTTTCTTTTTATCAACAATACCAACAGTAAAACCAGCTAAGTCATACTCTTCAGTGGAATACATACCTGGCATCTCAGCTGTTTCTCCGCCAATTAACGCACAACCCGCTTGGCGACAACCCTCTGATATACCTTTGACGATGTTTTCAATTTTACTAGGTTCTGCTTTACCACAAGCAATGTAATCAAGGAAGAAAAGCGGCTCTGCTCCTTGGACAACAATATCATTTACACACATTGCTACTGCATCAATACCAATTGTGTCATGTTTATCCATCATGAAAGCGAGCATCAATTTTGTACCTACACCGTCTGTTCCAGATACTAATACAGGTTCTTCTAATGCAAATTTTGATAGATCAAACATACCTCCAAAACCGCCAAGACCGCCTAGTACTTCTTTCCTCATTGTTGTTTGTACATGTTTTTTCATGCGAGATACCGCTTCATATCCAGCTTCAATATCTACTCCTGCTTGCTTATATGCATTCGCCATCGTTTTTTACACCTCGTCTTTTAATTTCTCCCACCCAAGCGGGCACTCTCTATAGAGTATGTTTTAGGAAAAAGCTAGCTTCTACTTAAAATCAAGTAGAAGCTTCTCGCTTTTTTATTTCATACTTTCTAAAAGTTCTTGTTCATAATCATAAAGGGCTGTTGGATAATCCCCATTAAAGTACGCCATACATAAGCCGCCGTATTTCCCTTCATATGGACGACCAATCGCATCGACTAAGCCATCTTCACTTAAAAATGTTAAAGAATCTGCGCCGATGATTTGACGTATTTCTTCTATAGAATGGTTAGCTGCGATTAATTCTTTTCTCGTTTGAATATCAATGCCATAGAAACACGGATACTTAAGTGGTGGAGAAGCAATCCTCACATGCACTTCTGTCGCTCCTGCTTCACGAAGCATACGGACAATGCGTTTACTTGTTGTACCTCTTACGATAGAATCATCAATCATTACGACGCGCTTTCCTTCAACTACTCCTCGTACTGCCGAAAGCTTCATTTTTACCCCTTGTTCACGCAATTCTTGAGAAGGTTGGATAAAGGTACGACCAACATAACGATTTTTAATTAATCCTAATTCATACGGAATGCCAGTTGCTTCTGCATAACCAATTGCCGCAGAAATACTAGAGTCCGGTACCCCTGTTACAACATCTGCTTCAATAGGAGCTTCCGCCGCTAAACGTTTCCCCATACTTTTACGCGCTGCATGAACATTGATGCCAGCAATATTGGAATCTGGGCGTGCAAAGTAAATGTATTCCATACTACAAATTGCATGTTCTACATCATTTGTAAAACGATCTACTTGGATACCTTCGTCATTAATAATAAGTAGTTCTCCAGGTTCAACATCTCGAATGTATGTTGCACCAACTACATCAAAAGCACATGTTTCAGATGCTACAACATATGCATCTCCCATTTTTCCGATTGACAGCGGGCGGAATCCATTCGGGTCTAACGCAACAATCATTTCGTTACCTGTTAATAAAAGATATGCAAATGCACCTTTTACTTTGTTTAATGCATCTTTCACACTCTCAATTAATGAACCTTTTGTACTACGTTTAATTAAATGAAGTAGTACTTCTGTATCTGAACTCGTTTGAAAAATACTTCCTTCTGCTTCTAATTCACGGCGAAGCATCTTTGCATTAATTAAATTACCGTTGTGAGCTAATGCCATACTATGATCAGAAAAACGGAATAGTAGTGGTTGAACATTCGCTACCTCACTTCCGCCTGCCGTTGCATAGCGTACGTGACCAATTGCTGATTTTCCATTTAATCCTTCTAGCTCACCTCTTGAAAACACTTCCGATACTAGACCTAACCCCTTATGCCCAACAATTTTCTCCCCATTATTTACAACAATGCCTGCGCCTTCTTGTCCACGGTGCTGTAAGCTGTGCAATCCGTAGTACGTAACTTGTGCTGCATTTTCATGCCCCCAAATTCCGAAAACGCCACATTCTTCATTTAACCCCTTTATTTCAGCAAGCATGGGATTGCCCCTTTCCAAGCCTTTCTCATTTCATCAACATTTGCTGTAAGTAATACTTCATTTTCTTCATTACGAATTGTTACTTCATTTGTATTTGTGACTTCCCCAACTTGAATTGCTTCTACTACTTTCTCGAATGCTTCTTGCTTTTCACGTTTTACTGTTACAACAAAGCGTGATTGTGATTCCGCGAATAACGCCGCTGTTGCTTCTCCAGCTAATTTCACAGTAGCACCTAATCCTTTAGCTCCAATTGTACTTTCAGCAATTGCGACTGCTAATCCGCCTTCTGCAACATCATGTGCAGATTGAACAAGTCCTGCTTGAATTGCTTCTAGTAATTGCTTTTGGCGTTTAGATTCTACTTCTAGATCGATGCTTGGTGATTGACCAAAGATTTTGCCGTATACCATCTTTTGCAATTCACTTCCGCCAAACTCAGCTTTCGTTTCTCCAATTACATAAACTAGATCTCCAGCTTGCTTAAATTCTTGTGTCGTTACATGTTTTAAATCATGAACAAGACCTACCATACCAACAGTCGGTGTTGGATATACAGCTTCACCGCTACGTTCGTTGTACATTGATACGTTTCCGCCAATAACTGGAGTTTGTAGTGTACGACAAGCTTCACTCATACCATCTACTGATTTCTCGATTTGCCAGAAAATCTCTGGTTTTTCTGGGTTACCAAAGTTTAAACAATCTGTAATTGCCAGCGGTTCTCCACCTGAACATACGATGTTACGTGCTGCTTCTGCTACTGCAATTTTACCGCCCATTTCAGGATCTAAATAAATGTAGCGAGAATTACAATCTGTTGTCATCGCTAATGCTTTTTCTGTCCCGCGCACACGTACAACGGCTGCGTCTGATCCTGGTGTAACAACCGTGCTTGTGCGTACTTGATAATCATATTGATCATATACCCACTCTTTACTTGCAATCGTTGGTTGTTGTAATAGAGCTAGCAATGTTTCTTTATAATTATCTAATTTCGGTGTTTCCATCTTCATTTCTTGGAACTCTTTAAAATACGCTGCTTCTTTTGAAGGCTTATGATAAATTGGTGCTTCTTCTGCTAGTGCATCTGCTGGTACTTCCGCTACCATTTCACCTTTATGGAATAAGCGAAGCATTTTATCTTCCGTTACTTTTCCCATCGTAACTGCCGCAAGTCCGTACTTTTCAAACAACTCTACAATCTCTTGCTCTCTACCTTTTTTCACAACAATTAACATACGTTCTTGTGATTCAGATAACATCATTTCATATGGCGTCATACCTGTTTCACGTTGTGGTACATCATCTAAGTACATTTCAATACCCATTCCTGCTTTACTTGCCATCTCTGCAGAAGATGATGTTAATCCTGCAGCTCCCATATCCTGAATTCCAACAAGAGCATCAGATTGAATAAGCTCTAAGCATGCTTCAATAAGGAGTTTCTCCATAAATGGATCCCCTACTTGTACCGCTGGACGTTTCGCTTCTGAACTCTCAGATAATTCTTCTGATGCGAAAGTTGCACCGTGAATACCGTCACGTCCTGTTGAAGCACCTACGTACATAACTGTATTACCAGCACCATGTGCTTGCCCTTTTTTAATATCTTCATGATTAATTAAACCAACGCACATTGCATTTACAAGTGGGTTTCCTTCATAACATGAATCAAACTGTACTTCTCCGCCAACAGTTGGAATCCCGATGCAGTTACCATATCCTGCAATCCCTGCAACTACTTCTTCAAATAAATATTTCACACGTGGTGATTGTAGTTCACCGAAGCGAAGAGAGTTTAATAATGCTACTGGACGTGCTCCCATAGAGAATACGTCGCGAATAATACCACCAACACCCGTTGCCGCACCTTGATATGGCTCAATTGCAGAAGGATGGTTATGACTTTCCATTTTAAATACAACGGCTTGATTATCACCAATATCTACAATCCCTGCACCTTCACCAGGTCCTTGTAATACGCGCTCTCCTGTTGTTGGGAACTTGCGAAGAACAGGTTTTGAGTTTTTATAACTACAATGCTCTGACCACATAACAGAGAATAGTCCCGTTTCTGTGTAGTTCGGCAAACGTCCTAAAATCTTTTCAACCATGGCAAACTCTTCGTCTGTTAGCCCCATTTCCGCATATATACGTTCTTCTTTAATTTGTGTTGGATTTGGTTCAAGCATTAACGACATATGTTTCCCTCCAATGTTTCAAAATAGATTGAAAGACTTTTAAACCTTCAGCGCCGCCAAGAAGTTCATCCACAGCACGCTCTGGGTGCGGCATCATGCCAAGTACATTTCCCTTTTCATTTACAATACCTGCAATATCTGAAACGCTTCCGTTTGGATTGTCTACATAACGGAATGCAATTTGATTCTTTTCTTCTAATTCTTTAAGAGTTGCTTCATCACAGTAGTAATTCCCTTCACCATGTGCGATTGGAATATTGATTACTGCACCTTTTTCATATTGCGATGTAAACATCGTTTCGTTATTTTCAACACGTAATCCCACTGTACGGCACATAAACTTTAGGTTTTTATTTCGCATTAATGCACCTGGTAGCAGCCCTGATTCAACCAATATTTGGAATCCGTTACATACACCTAGAATTGGCTTTCCTTGTTCAGCTGCTTTTTGCACAGCTTTCATTGCATTTGCAAAGCGAGAAATGGCACCGCAGCGAAGGTAATCACCGTAAGAGAAACCTCCTGGTAAAAGAATTGCATCATATTCATCTAAATTCTCTGCATCATGCCAAACGTAGTCTACCTCTTCGCCAAGCTCATCTTTAATTGCATGAAACATATCAACATCACAGTTCGAACCTGGAAAAACGATTACGGCAAATTTCACTGTGCGACAACCTCCTCAACTTCGTAACGGAAATCTTCCATTACAACATTCGCTAATAGTTTCTCACACATTTCTTTTACCTTTGTATCCAGATCAGTCACTGATTTATCAATTGTTAACTCCATATATTTACCGATGCGAACATCTTGCACTTCTGTGAATGAAAGACTGTGAAGAGCACCTTTCACTGCTGTTCCTTGTGGATCTAATACGCTCTCTCTTAATGTTACATATACCTTAACTTTATACATGTGAAGCTCCCCCTAAACGTTTTAAAATTTCTTCATATGCCTCTGTTAAATCGCCAAGATCACGGCGGAATACATCTTTATCAAATTTTTCATTGCTCGCTTCATCCCATAAGCGGCAAGTATCTGGTGAAATCTCATCTGCTAATACGATTTCGCCTTCTTCTGTTAGTCCAAACTCTAGTTTAAAATCTACTAATCTTACACGACAGCTTGCGAAGTGCTCAATCAATATTTGATTGATTTGTAGAGCCTTTTCTCGTAATGTACTTACTTGCTCTGGCGTTGCAACGTTTAACACACGAATATGATCTTCTGTTACAAGCGGATCTCCTAAATCATCATCTTTGTAGTACAATTCTACGATTGGTGCTGCAAGTGCAGTTCCTTCTTCCATTCCTAAGCGTTTTGAAAGACTTCCCGCGATTACGTTTCTTGTGACAACCTCTAATGGAATAATACTTACCTTTTTCACAAGTTGTTCTGTATCTGACAACTTCTCAACAAAATGTGTTTTAATTCCCACTTCTTGTAACTTTCTGAATAAAAGAGTTGTAATCTCATTGTTCAGACGACCTTTTCCTGTAATTGTCGCTTTTTTCTCCCCATTGAAAGCAGTAGCACTATCTTTGTACTCTACCCAAACCATATCTGCTGCTTCTGTACGATAAATTCTTTTTGCCTTACCCTCATACAGCAATTCTAGCTTTTGCATTTCGCAAGCCCCCTGTAGTTTGAAAAATATGAATAATATGTTTATAAAAAATGGCACAGAATGATTCTATTCTGTGCCATATAAAATTTTCAAATTAGTTCAATCCAAGACGTTCAAAGATTGTATCAACATGTTGCATATGATGTTCATAATTGAAACATTCGTTGATTTCTTCTTGTGTTAATTTGCTTGTAATACGCTCATCTGCTTCTACAAGCTCTTTAAATTGTACTTGTGTCTCCCAAGCTTCCATCGCTTTAGGCTGTACGATATCATAAGCTTCTTCACGTACCATACCTTTGTCGATTAGCGTAAGCATTACGCGCTGAGAGTAAATTAAACCGTATGTTCTTTGCATATTGCGCTTCATGTTTTCTGGGAATACCGTTAAGTTTTTCACGATATTACCAAAGCGGTTTAACATGTAGTTTAATGCGATTGTTGCATCTGGTAAGATAACTCGTTCTGCAGAAGAGTGAGAAATATCACGCTCGTGCCATAATGGAACGTTTTCGTAAGCAGTTAGCATGTAACCACGAATTAAGCGGGCCAAACCAGTCATATTTTCAGATCCGATTGGATTACGTTTATGCGGCATTGCAGAAGATCCTTTTTGTCCTTTGGCGAAAGCCTCTTCTACTTCACGTGTTTCACTCTTTTGTAGGCCACGAATTTCAACCGCAATCTTTTCGATAGATGTTGCAATTAGTGCAAGTGTTGACATGTAATGCGCATGGCGATCACGTTGCAATGTTTGTGTTGAAATTGGTGCTGCTTCTAATCCTAAGTTCTCACAAACGAATTTTTCTACGAATGGATCAATGTTCGCGTATGTACCAACTGCACCAGATAATTTACCAACGCGAACTGTATCAGCTGCTTGTTTGAAGCGCTCTAAGTTACGTTTCATTTCTTCATACCACAGACCAAGTTTTAAACCAAATGTAGTTGGTTCTGCATGAACACCGTGTGTTCTTCCCATCATAACTGTGTATTTATGCTCTTTTGCCTTGTTAGCTAAGATAGTAATGAAGTTTTCTAAGTCTTTTAATAAGATTTCGTTTGCTTGTTTTAAGATATAAGATAACGCTGTATCAACTACGTCTGTAGATGTTAAGCCGTAGTGTACCCATTTACGTTCTTCACCTAGTGCTGGTGTTTCTGATACTGCACGAGTGAAAGCAACTACATCATGGCGTGTCTCTTTCTCAATCTCATAAATACGGTCAATATCAAATGATGCATTCTCACGAAGTTTTTTTACATCTTCTTTTGGAATATCACCAAGTTCAGCCCATGCCTCACAAGCTAAAATTTCAACTTCTAACCATGCTTTAAATTTGTTTTCTTCCGTCCAAATCGCACCCATCTCAGGGCGTGTATAACGACTAATCATCTTTTTCCCTCCAAAAGTTGTTCTTGATGGTCCCAAATATGCAAACTCTGCGCTTTTTCTAAAGCAACTTCAATATTTTCATTTAAAATATTTACATGCCCCATTTTGCGCTGCGCTTTTGCTTCTTCTTTTCCATACAAGTGTAAATAGCACCCGGTAAATCTATTCACTTGTCTTAGGACCCCTTCTATATGTTCGCCTAAAATGTTTACCATGACAACTGGTTTTAACAAATTTGTTTCTCCTAGAGGTAAATTACAGATTGCTCGAATATGTTGCCCAAATTGACTCGTTTCACATGCATCAATTGTATAGTGTCCTGAATTGTGAGGTCTTGGTGCTAATTCATTAATATAAATCTCACCATCTGCTGTAGCAAACATCTCTACCGCTAGTGTTCCCACAAGCTGAAGTTCATCCGCCAGTACCTGTGCGTATTCAACTCCTTTTTGTGAAAGTTCGTCTGTAATACGAGCTGGTACAATAGATTCATGTAAGATGTTATTCACGTGAATATTTTCAGCTACTGGAAATACCTTCGTTTCACCACTGACACTGCGAGTTACAATAACTGATATTTCTTTTTCAAATGGCACCCATTTCTCAAGAATACATTCAGCTTGATTTACAAGTTCAGTTGCTCTCGCAACATCCGCTTCGCTTCTTAAAACCACTTGTCCTTTTCCGTCATATCCCCCTGTTGTTGTCTTTAACACACAAGGAAAGGAAAGTTCCGTAATTGCTTCTAAAAGTTCGTCTTGCCTCTGCACAAGTTTATATGGTGCTACTGGTAAGCCAACACTCACGATTGCATTCTTTTCTGTAAAACGATTTTGCGTTTTATTTAACAACTGGCTGCCTTGTGGTAAATACGCATATTTTTCAAGCCATTGTAAACATCTATAATCAATATTCTCAAATTCATATGTCACAACATCGCTTATTTCTGCTAAATGTTGAATCGCTTTCAAATCATCATATGCTGCCACAATTTCAATATCAGCAACTTGTGCACATGGTGAATGTTTTGTTGGATCTAAAACAGCAATTTTATAACCCATTTCCTTCGCTGCTATCGCCATCATTCTTCCTAGCTGGCCACCGCCAATAATTCCAATTGTTTTTCCTGGTAAAATGATTTTTGTCATATCAACTCACTGCCTTCACGCACATTTTTCTCAATTGCTTCTCGTCTCAGTTCTAATGCATCATGTATGTCATCATGAAATGATCCAAGGATTTGTGCTGCAAGTAGTCCCGCGTTTGTTGAACCAGCCTTGCCAATCGCAACAGTGGCAACTGGAACCCCTCCTGGCATTTGAACGATAGACAGTAATGAATCTAAACCATTTAACGCTTTTGATTGAACAGGAACGCCGATTACAGGAAGATTTGTCTTCGCTGCAACCATCCCTGGTAAGTGAGCGGCTCCTCCAGCTCCAGCAATAATAACTTTTAATCCACGTTCACGAGCAGTTTCTGCATATTCAAACATATAATCTGGAGTCCGATGAGCGGATACAACTTTCTTCTCATACGGAATATTTAATTCATCTAAAATGTCACAAGCATATTTCATTGTTTCCCAGTCTGACGTGCTTCCCATTATGACCCCAACTAGTGATTTCATATTAGAATCCCCCCGATTCAAATAAAAAAAGCCTGACATAGAACATTTTCTCTTTTACTATGAGAGAAAGCGCTCTACTCAGGCATACGTATCCCTTGTGAATAGAAAAATACCGAGTGACTTTCCCTCATAGTCTAACGAATAACGGTCGTTAGGTAGAGACTTGCAGGCCATATCCCCGCGATTATATGAGGTGCGATATAATATTGTTTCTATGGTTATATTAACAATATTTCATGAACAATGTCAACAAATAATCGAATGTTTTTTTGTTCGTCATTGATAACGTTCGTGTTTTAGTTATATTCAAAAGAAGAAGTGAAAATATATACATGTATGAAAGGAAATTAGGATAAGAATACAAAGCGTAACTACATGAGGATCTAGTGGTATAGCGATACAATACTTTAGCCATCATTTAAGTGAATTTTAATTACCTAAAGTTATAGCGCATTACAATAACCGTTATTTTTTCAAATCTATATTACTTTATAATCTTAACATATGAGAAAGTGATCAAATCAAGGTGTAAGTAATTACGTTTTTGTATATTTAAGTAAATCCTCTGATACTATTACTATAAGCTCATACTCATTTATAGGTGGATTGATTATGCAGAAACTTACTAAGTTGTCATATTTATTTCTTTTTATCGCAGTAACTGCTGCAGTTATTGAATCCTCTTTTATAACATCTCATTTCTTCTACTATCATTACTTCAAACCTATACTGCTTATTGAAATAATTAGTCCCATTATCGGAATTATTCTAGGTTCGTTCGGAAAACCTGGGAAACGAAAACAAATTGCTATTATTTTAAACAGCCTCTTCTTTTTTATTTTTTCATTTTTAGCATTGCTAAATTTATGGATTATTTCATTCGGTAAATAAAGTGAAACTTTAATTAGTGGGGTTTTCTTCATCCTCACTGATTATTACCCCTCACCAATCGGGCTTTTACGAGCAGTTAGTTGATCCCCCCGCCCATCTTTCTCGTTTCTCTCTGAATCTTGAGATGAGGGGCTTACTACCCGTAAATAGCGGGATAAAAATATACACAAAAAAACCTAAGTCGAAATGACTTAGGTTTTTGCTTGGCGACGTCCTACTCTCACAGGGACAAGGTCCCAACTACCATCGGCGCTAGAGAGCTTAACTTCCGTGTTCGGTATGGGAACGGGTGTGACCTCTCTGCCATCATCACCAAACTATTGAAGGCATATTCCTTCAAAACTAGATAACATTTGCATTCATATTATATGGTTAAGTCCTCGATCTATTAGTATTCGTCAGCTCCACATGTCACCATGCTTCCACCTCGAACCTATCAACCTGATCATCTTTCAGGGATCTTACTAGCTTACGCTATGGGAAATCTCATCTTGAGGGGGGCTTCATGCTTAGATG
>NZ_AXVB01000034.1:0-20489 GCF_000482345.1 Bacillus sp. UNC437CL72CviS29
ATTGATGCATTCAGATCAAGGTTGGCATTATCAAATGAAACAGTACCGTCACGCATTACAAGAAAGAGGTATCGTACAAAGTATGTCTCGTAAAGGCAACTGTTACGACAACGCAGTAATGGAGAATTTCTTTGGAATCATGAAGTCTGAATTTCTCTACATAAAAGAGTTTGAAAGTGTAGAGCATTTCAAAATAGAATTAGAAAAATATATAGATTATTATAATACCAAACGGATAAAGGCAAAATTAAAAATGAGCCCGGTACAATACCGGACTCACTTTTATCAAGCTGCCTAATGAAATAACCGTGTCTAACTTTTAGGGGTCACTTCATTCTGGAACGGCTTTTTTTCTTCTGTAATTTTGTTATAATTTCTAATGTTATGAACAAAAAGGGGTAAGGAGAAAAGACATGGATGAGTTAAGTCTACAGATTGTTGTATTACTCGTTGCTTTTGGTTTTTTGGCTGCATTTATTGATTCAGTTGTTGGAGGAGGGGGACTCATTTCACTTCCTGCACTTATGTTTGTAGGATTACCACCAGCTTCGGCAATCGCTACAAATAAGTTAGCTTCGACAATGGGATCATTAACAAGTACAGTTTATTTTATTCGTTCAAAGAAGGTTGATTTTCGTATAGTGGGAAAGTTAATCCCGTTAACTATTATTGGGGCCATTATAGGAGCTTTAGTAGTAAAATTTATTCCACCAGATATTTTGCGTCCGCTTGTACTGGTAATGTTGGTATTTATTGCGATTTATATTATTGCAAAAAAGGATTGGGGAAGTGTTTCGACCTATAAAAAGATGACAAAAGGAAAAGCATTAATGTTTTACTTCGTTATTTTAATTATAGGATTTTATGATGGTTTTTTCGGACCGGGAACAGGATCTTTTTTAATTTTTGCATTTTTATTAATTGGTTTGGATTTTATTCGAGCAGCTGCGTCTGGGAAAGTTTTGAATTTTGTTAGTAATATTGTATCTTTAATTACATTTTTATTTTTAGACATTATTCATTTTGAATACGGTATTATTATGGGATTATCTATGATTTTAGGAGCATATTTAGGATCAAAGTTTGCTGTGCAAAAAGGTGTTGGGTATGTTCGTACTTTATTTTTACTAGTAACAATTTTATTAATTGGAAAAAATATTATGGAGTATGTTCATATTATTTAGCTTCATACGTACGTGTGAAGCTTTTTTTTTATTTATTATATTTTAAAAATTAATTAATTTTTAAAATATAAGTCTAGGAATATTTGAATAAATCTAAATTATCGTGTAGAATAATGTTGTAAAATGTAAACGTTTTTCTAAGGGGAGGCTAAAAAGAATGGTAGTAGCATACAAACATGAGCCATTTACAGATTTTTCAGTAGAGGCTAACAAGTTAGCGTTTGAAGAAGGTTTAAAGAAAGTTGAATCTTATCTTGGACAAGACTATCCATTAATTATCGGGGGAGAAAAGATCACTACAGACGAGAAAATCGTTTCTGTAAACCCTGCAAATAAAGAAGAAGTTGTAGGTAGTGTTTCAAAAGCAAGCCGTGAATTAGCTGAAAAAGCAATGCAAGTTGCGGATGAAACATTCCAAACTTGGAGAAAGTCAAAACCAGAAATGCGTGCAGACATTTTATTCCGTGCTGCAGCAATCGTTCGTCGTAGAAAACATGAGTTCTCTGCTATTCTTGTAAAAGAAGCAGGTAAACCATGGAATGAGGCAGATGCTGATACAGCAGAAGCAATCGACTTTATGGAATATTATGGTCGTCAAATGTTAAAATTAAAAGACGGTATTCCAGTAGAAAGCCGTCCAATTGAATATAATCGTTTCTCTTACATTCCATTAGGAGTAGGTGTAATTATTTCTCCTTGGAATTTCCCATTCGCAATTATGGCAGGTATGACAACAGCTGCATTAGTTTCTGGTAACACAGTATTACTAAAGCCAGCTAGCACAACACCTGTAGTAGCAGCGAAGTTTATGGAAGTTTTAGAAGAAGCAGGCTTACCAGCAGGCGTTGTAAACTTCATCCCTGGTAGTGGATCTGAAGTTGGTGACTACTTAGTAGACCACCCTCGTACACGTTTCATTAGCTTTACTGGATCACGCGATGTAGGTATTCGTATTTACGAGCGCGCAGCAAAAGTAAATCCAGGTCAAATTTGGTTAAAACGCGTTATCGCTGAAATGGGCGGTAAAGATACAATCGTTGTTGATAAAGAAGCAGATCTTGAATTAGCTGCTAAATCTATCGTTGCATCAGCATTTGGATTCTCAGGACAAAAATGTTCTGCTTGCTCTCGTGCAGTAATCCACGAAGATGTATACGATCACGTATTAAATCGTGCTGTTGAATTAACAAAAGAATTAACTGTAGGTAACCCAGCTGAAAAAGGCATGAACATGGGACCAGTTAATGATCAAGCTGCATTTGATAAAGTAATGAGCTATGTTGCAATTGGGAAAGAAGAAGGTAAAGTAGTAGCTGGTGGCGAAGGTGATGATTCTAAAGGCTGGTTCATCCAACCAACAATCGTTGCTGACGTTGCAGAAGATGCTCGCTTAATGAAAGAAGAAATCTTCGGACCAGTAGTAGCATTCTGTAAAGCAAAAGACTTTGATCATGCACTTGCAATTGCAAACAATACAGAATACGGTTTAACAGGAGCAGTTGTCTCTAACAACCGTGAACATATCGAAAAAGCACGTGAAGACTTCCACGTTGGTAACTTATACTTCAACCGTGGATGTACTGGTGCAATCGTAGGTTACCAACCATTCGGTGGCTTTAACATGTCTGGTACAGATTCTAAAGCAGGCGGACCTGACTACTTAGCACTTCACATGCAAGCAAAAACTACTTCTGAAACTTTATAAGAAATAGATGAAAAGGCCTTCCTATAATGGGGAGAGCCTTTTTCATGTAAGAAAGATTCCGATTAGAAAACAACTATTTTGCTTTAATAAAGTGTAAGAGAGTGAAAAGGAACAAAAGTGCTAAAAAAATTAATTCATTCGTCATATTTTTCTGTATTATTTTTTTGAATTTCCTGTATAATTCAATTTGAAAGAAAATCTATGGTTAGACAAGAGAACACTGCTTTCAGTCTTGCTCACTGAAAGTAGTGTTTTTTTATTTTTTAGCAGGTGTAACTTATAACAAATAGTAAGGTCGTAGTTCGCAAGGAGAGGTAGAGTGTAATACATAAAGCGGTAATGTTAAGCTGTAATTTGATACACTTCCTAAATCTTTAAAAGTTGAGTTCAATAGAAGTTCGGATCAAGCGGATGTAAATGTTGCAGGTCTGCTATATGAAGAGAAATTAAAGAATCAGTTGATTAGAGTAAGAGGTATAGGGAAAAATAAGGTGAAGAGGAAAGCGAGTTTGAGAGACTTCAAGTTATGGTAACCTGTGAATAATAGTATAAAAGATCATGTCTTTATCCCGCCTTAACGGGAAGTAAGACCCCCACCTTAGGATTCAGAGATAGGCGGGGGATCAAGAACCCCCACCACTGATTAAAGTTTCACTTTACAGACATAATCTTTTGTTTCAGATGGAGTTCCTAAAACTTAAAAGCTCTTCGGTACTCATAACATTTGCATATAGGTCATTTAAACTTGCTAAAATTGTATTATGGATATAGACAGCGGGAATCGTAGCATTTTTAAAGAGGAGATCTTTTGTTGCACATGCATCATGTACAACAGTGCAACGAAAACCGAAATCAAAAGCAGCTCTTACTGTGGCATCAATACACATATGAGTCATCATCCCACATATAATAACATGTTCAATTTCTAAGTTCTGCAATTGCTCTAGCAGGCCAGTTTCCCGAAAACTGTTTGGATAGTGTTTGAGAATAACAGTTTCATTCTTTAAGGGGCGAACATTTTCATGAATGTGAACACCTTCTGTATTCGGAAGAAAAAAGGTAGCAGTTTCTTTAATAGATACATGTTGGATATGAAAAATAGGTTGGTTCACTTCTCGAAAATGCTGAAGTAGCTGACTTGCATACTCGCTAGCTTCAGCGGCACCACGTAGTTCCATCTTACCATTTGGAAAATAATCATTTTGAATATCGACGAGTAAAAGGGCTGTTTTCATATCAGTTATCGTCCTCCGTTTTATTTCTTATTCATGTAATGTTATTCAATTAGCAGCGGATATTTTCCTTTCCATAATCCTGATGAAAAATAAAGTTGTTATTTTCTGATATTTTTGTTGACTCTTACTTTTCAGAGTTTTATAATGGGACTTAATTAAACGACAATTAAATTGATACACTCTTATCCAGAGAGGTGGAGGGACTGGCCCTGTGATACCTCAGCAACGGGTTATTTAATACCGTGCTAATTCCAGCAAGCTCTTAGAAGCTTGGAAGATGAGAAGATGTGAATGAGTATATAAGTGCTCTTCTTCTTATTTTTATTATGGATAAGGAGGAGAGCACTTTTTATTTTACCTCAAGGCTCTACTTCAAGTTGTTTCAGCATATAGGAGGGAAGAAGATGATTTCTTTTAACAATGTAAGCAAAGTATATGAATCTGGTGGGAAACCTGTTCATGCGGTAGAAGATGTAACACTGTCGATTGGAAAGGGGGAAATTTTTGGCATTACCGGTTTTAGTGGAGCTGGAAAAAGTACATTGTTACGTCTAGTAAACATGCTAGAAAGACCAACTGAGGGAACCATTTCAATAGATGATAAAGATATTACATCGTTAACAACGAAAGAATTACGAAAACTAAGACAAAGAATTGGGATGATTTTTCAAAGTTTTAATCTATTTAATTCAAGAACTGTTTTTGGGAATGTTGCTTATCCATTAAAATTGGCGAAAGTACCGAAAAATGAAATAAAAGAACGAGTAAATGAATTGCTAAAGTTTGTAGGTTTAGAAGATAAGGCAAACTATTATCCAGAACAGCTATCAGGTGGTCAAAAACAACGTGTTGGAATTGCAAGAGCGCTTGCAACATCGCCAGATATTCTCATTTGTGATGAGGCCACATCAGCGTTAGATCCAGAAACAACGACAGAAATTCTAAATTTATTAAAGAAAGTGAATCGAGAATATAATTTAACAATCCTTCTTATTACACATGAAATGCACGTTGTGAAAGAAATTTGCCACCGTGTAGCCGTTATGGAAAAAGGAAAAGTAATTGAAGAGGGAACATTATTCGATGTCTTTACGAAACCTAAAACGAAGACAACGCAAAATTTTGTGCGCTCTGTTATTAATGATCACTTACCAAAAAGTGTGTTGACAAAAATTCAAAATGGAGGAAGGATTTATCGCTTAACATTCACTGGTGAAGAGACGGGGCAACCTGTATTATCGTATATTGCTAAAAATTATAATGTGGATGTAAATGTACTCTATGGAAATATTATAGAACTACAAAATGTTTTATTCGGAAACCTTCTTGTAGAACTACAAGGAGAACAGAAAGAAATTCAAAAAGCGCTGCAACATCTAAGAGTGCAAGTACAATTGAAGGAGGTTGAAGCCCATGCGAGTTGATTGGAGTATATTTTGGCCTCGGATTTTAGATGCGGCAGGGGATACCCTTTTGATGGTAATTGTAACCCTTATATTCGCTGTAATACTTGGTATACCTCTAGGTTTACTTTTATATGTAACAAGAAAAGGAAACTTTTTAGAAAACAAGCTGGTCTTTTCTATTCTTAATATTGTTATTAATACGATTCGTCCAATTCCATTTATTATCTTTTTAGTAACTTTAAGTCCAATAACAAGAACTGTTATTGGAACAACAATTGGAACGGCGGCAGCAATTTTTCCAATGACACTGGTTGCATCAATTGGAATTGCAAGAATGGTAGAAACAAATCTTGTTTCAGTTCCAAAAGGCGTGATTGAAGCAGCGCAAGCTATGGGAGCATCACCACTAAGAATTGTTTTCGAAATTCTTGTTCCAGAAGCAGTAGCACCATTAATTTTAGGGATTACGTTTATGACAGTTGGTTTAATTGAATTTTCGGCAGTTGCCGGCCTTGTTGGCGGTGGTGGTCTTGGTGATTTAGCAATGACATATGGTTATCAACGTTTTGATACATCTGTTATGTTCGTGACAGTTATATTACTTATTATTCTTGTGCAATTGGCTCAAAACTTAGGAAACTACTTTTCAAAAGTATTTTTACGTAGATCATAAAACGAAAAGGGGAAGAGAAGCATGAAGAAACTATTAGCATTTGCATTATCAACAATTGTAGGAATTACAGCTTTAAGTGGATGCTCAAGTGAAGATACAGGGGCAAAAGGAAAAGAAAAAGTAGTTCGTATCGGTGTAACAGGAACGGATGGAGACGCTTGGACTATTCTTCAGAAGAAAGCTGAAAAAGAAGGGATTAAAATTAAACTTGTGGAGTTCTCTGATTATACAACACCAAATAAAGCATTAGCTGACGGTGATATAGAATTGAACTCATTCCAACATATTGCTTTCTTAGAGCAATTTAAAAAGGAGCATAAGTTAGATATTACAGCCGTTGGTACAACACAGATTGCGCCAATGGGATTATTCTCTGAAAAGTATAAAAAGCCAAATGAAATTCCAGAGGGTTCAGAAATTGCAATTCCAAATGATCCAACGAACCAAGCACGTGCATTGAAACTTCTTGATGCAGCTGGATTATTAAAATTGAAGAAAGACTTTGGACTATTTGGAGATTCAAGTGGTATTGCTGAAAATCCGAAAAAGCTAAAGATTACACCAGTAATTGCACAGCAAACACCCCGTGTATTAAAAGATGTGGCAGCTTCAGTTATTAATAATGGTGTTGCGGGTCAAGCTGGTTTAGACCCAGTGAAAGACCCTATCTTCTTAGAAGATCCAAAAAACGAAAATGCGAAACCATATATTAATATTTTCGCAGCTCGTACGAAAGATAAAGATGATCCAACGATCAAAAAAGTGATTGAATTGTACCATTCAAAAGAAGTAATAGACGCAATTAAGAAAGAAACAAAAGATGGTTCAATAGCAGTAAATCTTTCACTGGAAGAGTTAGAGAAAATCGTAAAATAATATGGGGTTAAACGGACTAACTGTAGGAACCCCTCCGTTGTTAGCTCGTTCGACATATAATCATACTTAACAGACGATACCCTAATTTTGTATCTTCCAATTCTGTATATCATAAAATCCAATGTTTGTTAGGTAAGATGAAAAGACCAGGGAAATTCCTGGTCTTTTTTATTTGATCAATTATTGTATTTATTCAATGGTAATGTTCTTTAAGTTACTAGTTGTAGGTCTCGTTGTTTTTTGCATACAAGAAGAAAGCTCTTCTTGTAAAATACTTAGCACTTTCTTTGCAGATTGCTGAACCGGAGTAGGTAATTCATTCATGATATACATTCCAACTTCCACCTTTGTACGAATTGCTTTTCTTAGTAAATCCTCACGCATGAACAGCACCTCCAAAGCGAATGTTTAATACATCCCCTTCAAATTTTGCACCTTGAACGGATAAGTGCGTTAATGTTTTGGGTAATGTAATGTTTCGTTTAACAGAGCCTGCGCGAATGATGAGTTCATCACCTTTTTGATTTAAAGAAAGCTCACTTTTATCTGAGAATGGAATAGAGAGAACAAAAATATATGCATCTCCATCTTTTTTTACATATTGTGTACGCCCGTTAAATTTTACGGCGGTTGGTTCTGCATCATCTTTGAACAAGGCATCTCCTACACGCTCTAGCATAGGTAATCCAATTACTTCTTGTTCGAACATTGGAGCTTCATAAATAGGAAGTGGTTGAAAGCTATCTTGGATAAGTGCTTTATATTTCTTTTGGGCATCTTTCCATGCTTGGAAGTAGGAGTCAGTAACAGTATCAGGGATGACACGGTTAATCATGATGGCATCGACGTTATAATCATATAAATTTAAATAGGTGAAACTACGCTGTGCTTCTTTAATAACCATTTTTTCTGGATTTACAACAACGCGAATGCTCGTTACTTCTCGATTGGATAAAATATCCCGCATTTCCCCTAGCTGTTCAAGTGTATTCGTTAATTCATCCATAATATCATCAGTAGGGAGTGGGACGCCGAGGAGCGGTTGTGCAACAGGACGGACAACTTTTAAAACTTTTCTTTTAATCGGGAAGAGTTTTTCCATCCACCAACCAAGCATATCAGGAAAGCTTAACATAGCTAGCGTGTCTCCCGTTGGTGCACAGTCAATAATGATGACATCATATGTTTTTTGTTTATAGTAATCGAGTACACGGAGTAAACTAATTAAGTCTTCCATACCTGGGAACATCGTTAATTCCTCAGTTGTAATATCGTCAGCTGCTTTTGATGTGAACAGCAATGTAATATACTTTTGTAATTTTCTCCAGCCTTTTTCCATTTCATAAATAGTATTGATTTCTTGCGCCCATAAATTTTCACGAATTTCTTGTGGTTCGGAAGATAATTTTATGCCGAATGAATCTCCTAAGCTATGAGCTGGGTCTGTACTCATGACTAATGTTTTTAGCCCTTGTTTGGCACTTTGAAGAGCTGTTGCTGCTGAAATGCTAGTTTTTCCTACGCCGCCTTTACCTGTATACAAAATAATTCTCATATTTATATCCCCTTTGTTTCGATTGTCGAATATTACGAGTGTCGAAATATATTTTTGAATAAAAACCCATAAAGGGCTTTATTCGATCGGAATGTTTTTCATGTTAGGTGTAGAAAGCTTTTCGACCTGTTTTTGTTGTGACGTAGCGACGTGATTCATAATCTTTTGGAAGATTTGCAGTAAGAATGCCTTTTCTTCTTCTGATAATGCTCCTGTCACAAGATTAAAGTAATGAGCTGCGTTTTGTTTCACTTCTTGAACGAGTAACATACCTGCTTCTGTTAAGCGAATTAATACGATACGTCGATCACTTTCATTTCGATAGCGCTCAATATATCCTTTTTTGACAAGACGATTTACAACACCTGTTGTTGTACTCATTGGAATATCAAGAAGCTCAGTAATTTTTGTCATCGTAATATCTTTATTTCGCTCCATCCATAAGAGACAGAATACCTCCGTTTTAGAAAGTGATAAATCAAGGCTCACCCATTCTTCTGGATAGAAAAGCTTCTTGGCGTTATCTAGCAGTAAATCTAAAAAATGTTCATATTGCAACAATTATTTCCACTCCCGTATATTTCGAGATTCGTAATATTTATTTTTATTGTATGCATGTTTGAAATAAATGTCAAATCTATATTTTGTTTTTTTCAGATTAAATAAAAAATAAACTTTATAATAGAAAATAATTGTGATAGATCAGTATATTTTACATAAAAACCCATAACAGTAATATAATCACCTATAATTAATATGCAGCTACGAGGGGGAGAACAATGAGAAGGAGAAATACGCAAGCGTTTACATTTTTAGCATGGACTTCGTTTGTTTGCGCACTTTCAGGTATGTTAATTGGTATTTATACATTAGATGAAACGCTTAGTGTAAAAGGGTACTATTTAATAGGTACATTATTTTTAACAATGTCATGTTTTGTGTTACAAAAAACAATTCGTGATAATGAAGAAGATAATGAAAGATTTCCCAAAAGCAAGCCGTCAGATAAAGAGTAATGTACGAAGAAAGGCAGAAGCCTTTCTTTTTTTATGTAAAAATACTGTAAGTGCCGCGTGTTGACTTGCTTGAAGTACTGAAAATTTGGTATCATCAATAGTATTGTAGATTGAACGATATATTATGGAGGTGGCCTAGCCGTGTCAAGAATTTCCGTTGAAAATGTAAAGCATGTAGCGCATTTAGCACGTCTTGCAATTACAGATCAAGAGGCAGAAAAATTTCAAAAACAACTCGATGCAATTGTTACATTTGCAGAACAGTTAAATGAATTAGATACAACAAATGTAAAACCAACAACTCACGTATTAAATATGAGAAATATTATGCGTGAAGATGTACCAGAAAAAGGTTTACCAGTTGAAGAAGTATTAAAAAATGCACCGGATCACAAAGATAATCAAATCCGTGTTCCAGCAGTATTAGAATAGAGGAGGGGAATTTCGATGTCATTATTTGATCATTCTGTATCAGAGTTACATAAGAAATTAAACAGCAAAGAAATTTCCGTTACGGATTTAGTAGATGAATCATACAAACGTATTGCGGATGTTGAAGACAACGTAAAAGCTTTTCTTACATTAGATGAAGAAAATGCACGCGTGAAAGCGAAAGAATTAGATGCGAAAATTGGTGCTGAAGATAATGGTTTACTATTTGGTATGCCAATCGGTGTGAAAGACAACATTGTAACAAATGGCCTTCGTACAACTTGTGCGAGCAAAATATTAGCAAACTTCGATCCAATTTATGATGCGACAGTTGTGCAAAAGCTAAAAGCAGCTGACACAATTACTATTGGTAAATTAAATATGGATGAGTTCGCAATGGGTTCTTCAAATGAAAACTCAGGTTTCTATGCTACGAAAAACCCATGGAATTTAGATTACGTTCCAGGTGGGTCTAGTGGTGGTTCTGCAGCAGCAGTAGCGGCAGGCGAAGTATTATTCTCTTTAGGTTCTGATACAGGTGGTTCTATCCGTCAACCAGCTGCATATTGCGGTGTTGTAGGTTTAAAACCAACTTATGGACGCGTATCTCGTTATGGTTTAGTTGCATTCGCATCTTCACTTGACCAAATCGGACCAATTACACGTACAGTAGAAGATAATGCATACTTATTACAAGCGATTTCAGGTATTGACCGCATGGATGCAACTTCTGCAAATATTGAAGTAGGCAACTATTTAGCTGGTTTAACAGGCGATGTAAAAGGTTTACGTATCGCTGTACCAAAAGAATATTTAGGCGAAGGTGTTGGCGAAGAAGCTCGTGAGTCAGTACTAGCTGCTTTAAAAGTATTAGAAGGCATGGGAGCGACTTGGGAGGAAGTATCTCTTCCACACTCTAAATATGCATTAGCAACGTACTACTTAATTTCTTCTTCTGAAGCGTCTGCTAACCTTTCACGCTTTGATGGCGTACGCTATGGCGTTCGTTCTGATAATGTGAATAACTTAATGGACCTTTACAAAAATACGCGTAGTGAAGGCTTCGGTGACGAAGTAAAACGCCGTATTATGCTTGGTACATTTGCGCTTAGCTCTGGTTACTATGATGCATATTACAAAAAAGCACAACAAGTACGTACATTAATTAAAAATGACTTTGACAATGTATTTGCTAATTACGATGTTATTATTGGACCAACAACGCCAACTCCAGCGTTCAAAGTAGGCGAAAAGATTGATGATCCAATGACAATGTATGCAAATGACATTTTAACAATCCCAGTCAACTTAGCGGGTGTTCCAGCAATTTCTGTTCCATGTGGATTCGGTGCAAACAACATGCCACTTGGTTTACAAATTATCGGTAAACACTTTGATGAAGCAACAATTTACCGCGTTGCACATGCGTTTGAGCAAGCAACAGATTATCATACAAAAAAAGCAAGTCTGTAAGGAGGCGAGCATAGATGAATTTTGAAACAATTATTGGTTTAGAGGTTCACGTTGAGTTAAAAACAAATTCGAAAATTTTCTCTGCGAGTCCAACAGAATTCGGAGCGGATCCAAATACACAAACAAGTGTAATTGATTTAGGATACCCTGGGGTACTTCCGACTTTAAATAAAGAAGCTGTTAACTTTGCAATGAAAGCTGCAATGGCATTAAACTGTGAGATCGCAACAGAAACGAAGTTTGATCGTAAAAATTATTTCTATCCAGATAATCCAAAAGCATACCAAATCTCTCAATTTGATAAGCCAATTGGAGAGAATGGTTGGATTGAAATTGAAGTAGACGGTAAAAAGAAACGTATCGGTATTACACGTCTTCATTTAGAAGAAGATGCAGGTAAATCAACGCATACAGGTGAAGGATACTCATTAGTAGACTACAACCGTCAAGGTATGCCATTAATCGAAATCGTATCTGAGCCGGATATGCGTACGCCAGAAGAAGCATATGCATACTTAGAAAAATTAAAATCCATCATTCAATATACAGGCGTATCTGATTGTAAGATGGAAGAAGGTTCCCTTCGCTGTGATGCAAACATCTCCCTTCGTCCAGTAGGGCAAGAGAAGTTTGGTACAAAAGCAGAGCTTAAAAACTTAAACTCATTCACTTATGTACAAAAAGGTCTTGAGTTTGAACAAGCTCGTCAAGAAAAAGAACTATTATCTGGTGGTATCATTCAACAAGAAACACGTCGTTATGATGAAGCAACGAAGAAAACAATCTTAATGCGTGTAAAAGAAGGATCTGACGATTACCGTTACTTCCCAGAGCCAGACTTAGTTGAGCTTTACATTGACGATGAGTGGAAAGAAGAAGTTCGTGCTTCTATCCCTGAACTTCCAGATGCTCGTAAAGTACGCTATGTTGAAGAGCTTGGTTTACCAGCTTACGATGCACATGTATTAACATTAACAAAAGAGATGTCTGATTTCTTTGAAGCAACAATTGTGGACGGTGCAGATGCGAAGTTAACATCGAACTGGTTAATGGGTGAGGTACTTGCATACTTAAACAAACAACAAAAAGAATTAAAAGACGTAGCATTAACACCAGCTGGTCTATCTAAAATGATTCAATTAATTGAAAAAGGTACAATTTCGTCTAAAATCGCGAAAAAAGTATTTAACGAGTTAATTGAAAAAGGTGGAGACCCA
Organism: Bacillus sp. UNC437CL72CviS29; assembly: GCF_000482345.1. NCBI lineage: Bacteria > Bacillati > Bacillota > Bacilli > Caryophanales > Bacillaceae > Bacillus > Bacillus sp. UNC437CL72CviS29. The sequence continues at coordinate 12,773 of NZ_AXVB01000034.1, forward strand.
GAAGAAATCGTTAAAGCGAAAGGTCTTGTTCAAATTTCTGACGAAGGTACACTTCGTAAGGTTGTAACTGAAATTCTTGATAATAATGAACAATCTATTGAAGACTTCAAAAACGGTAAGGATCGTGCGATTGGCTTCTTAGTTGGTCAAATTATGAAAGCAACAAAAGGACAAGCTAATCCACCACTTGTTAACAAAATCTTGTTAGAAGAAATCAATAAACGCTAATAACGAGATAGCTTAGCTCTTAGAATCAAGAAGTTATTAAACAACAAAGATTAAACAGAGAAAGCACCCATATTTGGGTGTTTTTTCTGAGTTAATCAAACGTTTGTTTAAATTCAGAAATTATTTAAACAAACGTTTGATTAACTGACAAAAGTGAAAAAATGTTTGTATAGCAACTATGGTATGATAGTTGCAAAAAGGTGGAAATAATGATAAATCTAGACATAGAGAGTTTTTTCATCTCGTGAAATAATGGATAATTGTTAACTCCTTGTTTTATATGCAAGAAACAGAAAGTACTATGAAGAATGAAATGATATATATTGTCGATGTAAAGTGATAAGAGCCTAGGTTCTTACTTGTCCTTTTAAATGGGCTAAAAGAAGGATATGGAGATGAGAGGAGGTAGGCATAGGAACGCTGAATAAAAGTTTGGTGTATTCTTTTTTCATAAAGAAGGAAATTCCTGTGCTAATGAATGATGAAGCGAGCAAGAATAATTTATAACCCTACTTCTGGTCGTGAGTTATTTAAAAAAAGCTTACCAGAAGTATTACAAAAATTAGAACAAGCTGGATATGAAACATCTTGTCATGCGACAACGGGTCAAGGAGATGCGACTGTGGCAGCGAGGCAAGCGGTAGAGCGTAAGTTTGATGTTGTCATTGCAGCAGGTGGTGATGGAACGCTAAATGAAGTCGTAAATGGTTTAGTAGGGCATGAACATCGTCCAAAGTTCGGTATCATTCCAGTTGGAACGACAAATGATTTTGCACGTGCAATTGGTGTGCCTCGTTCTATTGAAGAGGCTGCTGATATTATTTGCGAAGGTAATACAGTTCCGCTAGACCTTGGTAGAGCGAACGATACATATTTTATTAACATTGCTGGCGGCGGACGTATTACAGAATTAACATACGAAGTACCGAGTAAGTTGAAAACGGTATTAGGACAACTTGCATATTATTTAAAAGGTATTGAAATGCTACCGTCACTACATCCAACATATGTTGAAATCGAGTATGATGGAAAGCTATTGCAAGAAGAGATTACGATGTTTTTAATTACGAATACGCGCTCCGTTGGTGGATTTGAAAAGGTTGCACCATATGCCTCTATTAACGATGGCTTATTTGACTTATTAGTGCTAAAGAAGGGCTCTATTGCTGATTTAATTAAAGCAGCAACACAAGCACAGCGCGGTGAGCATATTAATAATCCAAAGGTTTTATATACGCAGGCAAATCGTATTAAAGTTCATTCGCCAGATAAATTAATGATTAATTTAGATGGTGAATATGGCGGGGATGCACCAATGGAATTTGAAAATATATATCATTGTCTAGAACTATTTGTTCCGAAGCATCAAGAGGATACCTTATAAAGGTATCCTTTTTATTATTCATACAGGAGCGTGCCCATGGAATATTTTCATAAATTGGGAGTAGTTTTGATTTTTATGGTATTTTTACAATTTTTTCATCCTACATCCACATTTACTTGTTACACTGAATGTAAGAAGCGCAGAAAGGTAGGGTGTTATGGAGAAAGTAAGAGCGATACTATTTGATAAAGATGGAACATTAATGGATTTTCATTCTATTTGGATAAAGGTAGCGGAAGAGCTTGTAGTTGAATTTATACAATTATACAAATTGCCTGCATCACTACAGGACGTTCTTTTACAAGAAATTGGTGTTGAAGGAGCGTTTGTTAATCCACATAGTGCATTAGCAGCAGGAACAAGTCTTGATATAGCACAAATCTTTTGTAAACATATATCTTCTGTTGAAGAGTGTGACATGCATCATTGGATAAGTGAAAAAATATTTAAGCTTATGTACGAACACCGTTCACATATAAGAATGACTGCAGATTTACCAAGAGTTTTACAAACACTAAAAGATAAAGGATTTATTTTAGGTATTGTGACAGCTGATGATTTGGCGCCGACTGACCTCTTTTTAAAGCAGTGTCACTTAGAATCGTTTTTTGACTATATTGTAGCTTCAGATACATTTCCAGCCCAAAAGCCAGACAAGCAAATTGTAGAATCATTTTGTGAAAAGTTTGGGTTATCTCCAAGGGAGGTAGTTGTTGTTGGGGATACGCCAACAGATTTACATTTAGCGAAAAATAGCGGGGCTTGCTATGCAATTGGTGTTCTTTCTGGGACGGGTGATCGTCAAACATTAGCACCACTTGCAGACATTATATTAGATTCTGTCGGTAATTTTATTTCTGATTCTGGAGAACTTATTTGGGAACGAGAAAAGTCTAATCTATAAATAAAATAAGTCTATATTGACTCGTAATGAGTCGATATAGACTTATTTTTTATGTCGAAATCCTGAGAAAACTAGAAGTTTATTGTATTCATTAAATTGGCATACATCTTGCAATATAGAAAAAGAAAATCATAGCATAGAAAAGGATGGGAGAAACGATGAATACAAAATTTGCTAAAGTAAACGAACAAATTCCAGGACCGAAAGCAGCTTCTTTATTAGAACGCCGTCAAAATATCGTACCAAGGGGCGTGAGTAATGGAATTCCAACATTTGTACAATCAGCAGATGGAGCGCTTGTAACAGATGTAGATGGAAATCAATTTATCGATTTTGCGGGAGCAATTGGAACAATTAATGTAGGACATTGTCACCCTGCTGTGAAAGAGGCGCTTCATAAACAAGTAGATCAATATATTCATACTGGCTTTAATGTCATGATGTATGAGCCATATATTGAACTAGCAGAGAAGCTTGCTGCGTTAGCTCCTGGAAATTTTGAAAAACAAGTACTATTTTTAAATAGTGGTGCTGAAGCAGTTGAAAATGCTGTGAAAATTGCTCGTAAATATACGAAGCGCCCTGGAATTATTGCTTTTACAAAAGGATTTCACGGCCGCACTTTGATGACAATGACGATGACAAGTAAAGTAAAGCCTTATAAATTTGGATTTGGTCCATTTGCACCAGAAGTATATAAAGCGCCATTCCCATATGAATACCGTCGTCCAGAAGGCTTAACAGATGAGCAATACGATAACTTTATTATTGAAGAGTTTAAAAACTTTTTAATATCAGAAGTTGCACCAGAAAGCATAGCGGCCGTTGTGATGGAGCCAGTCCAAGGTGAAGGTGGCTTTATTGTTCCAAGTAAAAAGTTCGTACAGGAAGTACGTCGTCTTTGCTCTGAGCATGGCATCTTATTTGTAGCGGATGAAATTCAAACAGGCTTTAGCCGTACGGGAAAATACTTTGCAATAGATCACTATGATGTCGTTCCAGATTTAATTACTGTTTCGAAATCATTAGGGGCAGGAGTACCAATTAGTGGTGTTATTGGACGAAAAGAAATTATGAATGAATCCGCACCAGGGGAACTTGGTGGAACATATGCTGGAAGTCCATTAGGATGCGCTGCGGCATTAGCTGTTTTGGATATTATAGAGAAAGAAAAATTAAATGATCGAGCTGTACATGTAGGAAAAGTTGTAATGGATCGATTTGAAGAAATGAAGAAAAAATATAACTGTATTGGTGATGTACGTGGTTTAGGGGCGATGTGTGCGTTCGAACTTGTTAAAGATCGTACAACGAAAGAAGCAGATAAAGTATTAACAGCAAATTTATGTGCTGAAGCAAATAAACGAGGACTCCTCTTATTATCTGCTGGAACGTATGGGAATGTAGTTCGTGTCTTAATGCCACTTGTCATTACAGATGAACAATTAGAAGAAGGGCTTACAATTATTGAAGATTCCTTGCAAGCTTGTTATGAGCAAGCAGATATCGCTCGTGTGTAAATAATACGATATAAAAACCTTTCTTTTTTGGGGTGAGAGCATCTGTCGTGCATGGAAGCGGTCAGGTTCTCTTCTTGCCCCATACTAAGTGAAAATAAAGAGAAAAAATGAGCACGGGCCACGTTTTGTTTTTCGTAACAGTGATGTATATGTTGGAAAATCAAAATGAATATAAAACATATTTGTGACCATTCTAGTTTGTCTCTTGAAAAAACAGAAAATTCCCTTAAATGCAAGTTTCACTTTATAATGAAATATAAGCGATAATAAAGTGAAGCAATGGAACCTGAATTTGAGGAGTGGCTGGAATGGTTGCAGAAAAGGAACGAGCATTTATGGATTTAAAAGATGTATTTGAATATGCATTTGATGAGATCTTTGTTACGGATGAGGAAGGAACCGTTGTTCGTGTAAATAGTACATGTGAAAGGCACTATCAATTATCTGCCGAGGAGTTAGTAGGTAAGCATGTAAAAGAGTTACAAAAAGAAGGGATTTTTTATCCATCTGCAACGTTGGAAGTAATTGAGAAGAAAAAGCCGATTGAACTTGTTCAGACAACAAAGTCGGGAGAGTATTTACACGTCCGTACAAGGCCTGTGTTTGATGAACAAGGGAATTTGCGAAGAGTCATTAGTTATTCTCGTGATCTCACTGAACTCTACCAATTACGAAAAAAAGTAGAGGAGATGGATAATCAGTTAAAGACATATAAGAAAGAGTTAAGAGAAACATATGAATATGAAGGGCTCATTTTTAAAAGTGTAGCTATGCAAAAAATAGTCGCAACAATCAAAAAAGTATCTATGGTAGATAGTACGGTCCTTATTTTAGGTGAAACCGGAGTCGGGAAAAGTAGATTAGTGCGTCATTTACATGAAGTGAGTCATCGTAAAAATGAAATGTTTTATGAAATTAATTGTGCGGCATTGCCAACAAACTTAATCGAATCGGAACTGTTTGGCTATTCGGGTGGTTCATTTACAGGTGCAAATCGTGAAGGAAAAAAAGGAATTTTAGAGCTAGCTCATAAAGGGACTCTTTTCTTAGATGAAATCGGTGAAATGCCGCTTGAAATTCAAGCCAAACTGTTACAAGTACTGCAGGAAAAAACATTCCGCGCAGTAGGAGGTAGGGAACTAAAGAAAGTAGATGTTCGTATTGTGGCAGCTACGAATAGAGATTTAGCTGAAATGGTAAGACAAGGTACTTTCCGAAAAGATTTATACTATCGTTTGAATGTAATACCGATTCAAATTCCTCCACTTCGCGAGCGAACAGAAGATATTTTACCGTTAGTCTATCATTATTTACATCACTTTAACGAAAAGTATGGACGTGATGTGAAATTGGCCCCTAGTACTTTACAAATGTTTGTAGGGTATCCTTGGGAAGGGAATAATAGAGAAATAGAAAATGTAATTGAAAGGATTGTTATTACTGCAGATGATATTGTCATGATAGAAGACTTACCATTATCTATGCAAGGGTCAACAGTTGAGCAGTCCGGTCAAAGTCTCTATAAAATGTTGGAAGAAGTAGAACGGAATATTATCCTTAAAGCATATAAAACATATGGATCAAGCTATAAAGTAGCAGAGTTTTTGAAAATAAGCCAGTCTGCAGCAACTAGGAAAATTAAGAAGTTTATAGGAGAGGAAATTATATAAATACAAATTGAAAGCAGGTATATAATCTTTCTTTTTAGATGAGAGAGTACCTGTTCATGCATAGAAACCATCAGCATCTTTTTTGTCGAGGAGAAAACGGGTAGAGGTTACTTTGCGTACCCCATGGCAGTAACTTATATGTTGAAAAATCAAGGTAGATTTATATAGCTATAAGGATGGCTAATGACATTTGGATGAAAGTTTTTTGGAGGGTATTTCTTTGTTCGAACGCCTTTTTGAAAGTATGATAGAAATATGGAAAAAAATGAAGTGAATATAAAGGAGGAAGAAAATAGTGAATAAGAAAGCGGCGTATGTAAATCTAGAGCAGAAAGCTATGTATATAAATGGAGAATGGATTCAGTTGCAGGAACAAATTGAGATTAATAATCCGGCGACGCAGGAAATCTTTGCAACTGTCCCAAAGGGCGGAGTCACTGAGGCAAAGCAGGCGGTAGATGCTGCACATGAAGCTTTTAAATCATGGTCAAAATTAACAGCAGCTGATCGTGCGCAAAAACTAAAAAAGTGGTTTACATTAATTGATGAAAACAAAGAAGAAATTGCGGCGATTATGACAAAGGAACAAGGGAAGCCATTTGCAGAAGCACTTGGGGAAGTGAACTATGCGAATAGTTTTGTAGAGTGGTATGCGGAAGAAGGGAAACGAGTATACGGGGACATGATTCCAGCTTCTCATCCGAATAAACGCATTTTAGTAACGAAGCAGCCTGTAGGCGTTATTGCGGCGATTACACCGTGGAATTTTCCAGCTGCAATGATTACAAGAAAAGTGGCACCAGCACTTGCAGCAGGCTGCACAGCAGTTGTAAAACCTGCAAGTCAAACACCGTTAACTGCATTGAAATTAGCTGAACTTGCACATGAAGCCGATATTCCAAAAGGTGTTTTAAATATTGTCACTGGTAGCGCCAAGGCAATTGCTGATACTTGGATGGAGGATGGACGCGTAAGAAAGGTTTCATTTACAGGATCAACTGAAATCGGAAAAGAATTAATGTCTGGAGCTGCGAAAACAATGAAGAAAGTTTCGCTTGAGCTAGGTGGCCATGCTCCATTTATTGTAATGAGCGATGCGGATTTAGATAAAGCGGTAGAAGCAGTAATTGGTTCGAAATTCCGTAATGCTGGACAAACATGTATATGTACAAATCGCGTATTTGTGCAAGAAGGGGTGTATGCAGAATTCGCGGAAAAATTCCAAAAAGCAGTAGGGCAGCTTAAAGTAGGCGATGGATTTGGAGAAGGTACGACTGTAGGGCCACTTATCGATGCGAATGCTGTAGAAAAAGTACAGGAGCATATTGAAGATGCAATCAAAAAAGGCGGCGAAATTCTATATGGAGGCCAAACACTTACAGAATTAAATGGCCATTTCATTGAGCCAACTGTCATTGGAGGCGCAAATGACACAATGTTATGTATGACTGAAGAAACATTTGGTCCTGTTGCACCAGTTGCGAAATTTGAAACGGTGGAAGAAGTTATTGAGCGTGCGAATAACACACCGTATGGCTTAGCGGCTTATGTATTTACAAAAGACATTAGCCAAGCATTTCAAATTAGTGAAGCATTAGAATACGGTATTATTGGTTTAAACGATGGACTTCCATCTGTTGCACAAGCGCCATTTGGCGGATTTAAAGAAAGTGGGATTGGTCGTGAAGGCGGTTATTTTGGAATCGAAGAGTATTTAGAAATTAAATATATTTCATTAGGATTATAATAAGGTGAAACTTTAATCAGTGGGAGCCTTACTACCCGTTAAAGCGAGGTAAAATGAAAAAGAGCTGTTTTCTAAGTGAAGTGAACCCTGAAAATGGGACACACATCAAAACACCTAAACTACCTGTCCCTTATATTCTTTAGGGGGTAGGTAGTTTAATTTTTCCTGAATTCGCACACAATTGTAGTAATGAATGTATTCTAACACAGTCTTTCGCACAGTTGTGTTGGATACTTTTGTTAGATTTTGTGAGTAGAAAGCTTC
>NZ_AXVB01000035.1:0-18979 GCF_000482345.1 Bacillus sp. UNC437CL72CviS29
TCTACAACGACAATCAATGAAAAATGGGTAACGGATATTACCTATATTCACACGCAAAAAGATGGTTGGTGTTACCTTGCATCTGTCATGGATTTGTATTCTAAAAAAATTGTTGGATATTCATTTTCACGAAATATGACAACGAATCTTGTGGTAAAAGCGTTAGAAAACGCTTACTATGCACAGAAACCACCAGAAGGTCTCATTCTACATACTGACTTAGGAACACAATATACAAGTCAAGAATTCCAAACGATACTCGCGAACTATAAAATCACCCCCTCTTTTAGCAAAAAAGGGTGTCCATATGATAATGCTTGCATAGAATCGTTTCATGCCACTTTAAAGAAAGAAGAAGTATATCGTACAAAATATGTCACATTTAAACAAGCAAGCTTAGCATTATTTCAATACATCGAGGGATGGTATAACCGCAAGAGGATTCATAGTAGCATTGGTTATAAAACTCCTCAAGCAATAGAAGATCTAGCTAAAAAAGTAGCTTAGATTTAACTTTTTTGTGTCCAAAATATTGACTCAAATCCATTCAAGTATTGCACTTTTTCGTTCAAGATAATTTTTTAATCAAATTTTTCAATTTAGACTTCTGTATAAAGAGCATAGTCTAAAATAGATTGATATACGCTATTCCATTCACGATGATGAACTGTGATTTCATTTGGATTAATTAATTTCCTATGGGTTGATTCGTGCTCACCTTCAAAATTGTGTAATTTTTTAATATCCATTCGGTAGAGCACTTGATAACCAACTTTAGGATATTTACTTTTTTCATCCCATTTTGGATTGTCGTTGTGATCAACTATTATGTATCCAAGAAGATTACATTTACCTTCAACATAGCCCTCTTCCATTGCTTCGCGTTTAAAGCACCCCTCAGGAGTTTCATTTAATTCAATGTGACCACCAGGAAAATCCCATCCTCTATGATTTAAATCGACTAATAATACCTTGCTATTATAAAAGCAAAGTCCATGAACACTTGTTATTAGGTCTTGTGGCGGTAGTTGATTATCTTGTTTCCAGGTTAATTTTACTTTTGCTTCTCCCCAATTTACATAAGCTGTTGTCATATAACACCCCCTTTTCCTAATTATACCATTTAAGAAGAAGCGATGTATTGTATCTTTTTGACTGTATATACTATACATGTATGGTTAACATAACGTCCTATTATCGGTAGCGAGGACAAGTCGGATTCCGACTCTCACAAGGAATCCGACTTTTTCTTTTCTATGATTCTATTCATGATCTTATACATTTCTATCCTGGCGTGGGTTTTAGGGTTCTCGTTTTTTACTGGATTAGCCGAAAAACTGCATAAAATCTTTCCCCGAATGCTGGCGGTACCCCATGCCCATCAAGCTAAGAAAAGCAATTACTCCAAAACGAAAAAATGAACTAAATTTCTATGGACAACTATGAAAGGATTAAATTTTTGTTTTGGGGATACTTCAAAATCTTAGGTTGATGGGCATGCGGCAGGACCCCATAAATAAATGTAGAAAGAACAAACTTCGTTTTGGATACATTTCAAGGTCTCAAGTCGATAGGCATATGGCGGCTCATTTCTGGAATTGTTTTCATGTGTCAATGATAGAAATATATTTTTTATTATGGCTACTTTTCAACTAGTACGATATCATCAAGATAGGCATCACCGATTTCACTTCCAGTAATTTGTAAGAAGAATGTATATGGATTATTAGTATTTAGAGTAGTAAATTCAACCGATTTTTGTTCATACTGTGAGGAATTAAACTCCAAATAAGGTGTGTCTTTTCCCCCAGGAGACTGTGCTCCTACCAGTAATCTTTTAAAAGGATGCGTTACTTTTCCAGATGCGGACAGTATGTATGTAGTATTTGGCTTCAAAGTTACGTCCCCCATAAGAAAACCATATCCTCCATTTAAATGAAGTCCTTTAGAATTATTTACTCCTGCATGCTCCTCAATATTGGAATTTATATCGCCATATGGTTTAAGAGGTTCTAAACTTGAATTGTGGTCAAAATCAATATTAAAAATATAAGATTTCTCCTTTTCCTTTAATTGTACATTATCAAACTTAGCCCTCCCATTTGCTGTAGAAGCAAGTTTGACAGCAAAGTTTGACACATCCTCCTCTGTTTTAAACTTCATCTCACGATGTTCCGGCTTAAATCCTGTATACTGCTTCTTTGTTAGAGGAACTATTTCTTGAGTGGCATTCAGATTACCTATTGTTACTTCTGCTGGAGAACCTATACTTCCCGCTACATCAAATGTTAATGTATATTCTGTATTCGGCTTTACAGTAACAAGCTGATAGGCTGTGTCTGCATGTATTAATTTCAGATAATGATTGCCTGTTTCAGAAGTGCCGATATTCTCGGTAGAAGAATTTGGATTAGATAAAATCCAGTTATTTAGCCTATCCTCAAAGTCTCCATTCCTAACTTGTTCATTTGCAGATGGACTATCTGCTGATACAATACCTGAAAAACCTATACTAGCACTTAATACAATTGCTGTAGAAAATGCTCCTATACCGACTTTTTTAAACAATTTCTTCATCTCCTTTGGTCAGATTAAAATTTACTCTTTCATTTTTCTATATATATTTGGATAAACCTGCCAAAGAACAACTTTATTAATAAATGATTTATAAGTTATTTTCAATTGAAACATCTTCAACATATACAAGGACACCTCGCTCAAATTGAACGGATAAAGAAAGCATATCAAGAGAGCAAAGTGACCTATTAACTAATGGAAGCGTCAGTTCCACTTGCTCGTTTATTAAGGTTATTCGTATCAATTTGAACAAACATTATTCCAAAGCTACATGAATAAAACACACGGCAAGCTTATGGGTAAATAATTAACTCACGGCCAATTTATGCTTCCATACAAACAGCCAAAAATTAAGTTCAGACAGAGTTTAATGGATAAAGAACTTGAATGAATTGGGTGTAAACTTGAAATTTTATAAAAAGATCTTAAGAAGAGTCACTAACATACAAGCCTCTATCAAACATGTATATAAGGGATATGTCGGATATAAAAGGAGGTTTTGTTATGTGGTCTTTGTTATGGTTGTTTTTTAAAGCAGGTGTATGTATCTATGTTGGAGTGTTAGCATGGGCATTTTGTTCTTACTACTTTAAAAACAAAAAGTAATTCAATATGCTGTAATAGAAAAAGACAGGGGATTTACCTTTGTCTTTTTTTCTCTATTAATTATTGAAATAGGGGTCACACGACATTCCCATCAACTTAACATTTTGAAGTATCCCCCAAATGAAAAAATTACACTGTTAAAGGTAAATATAGAATTAGAATATAGGTTATCAAGAATTAATAATTAGTAAAGTAGAAGATTTTAATAAAAATTGGTAAAATAATAACCAAGTATTGAAATTAGAAATAGGACTGTGTTAAAAAAGGAGATTCTATACTATGGAGCAAATTATTTCAAACAATAAGAACGGATCTACAGAGATATATTATAAATTATTCTCTATGTTATCTTTGTTAACTTTTCATAAGATCACATCCATTGAAAAGAAAAAGAAAAGCCTTAAGCTTTCCTTTGAAAACGAATTAAAAAATTTAACAAAAAATAATCCTTATAAATTATAAGGCTCTGGTGCAAAAATAAATTATAAAAAAAGTAGGAACTGAATTTCCTACTAAATTACAGATTATGATGCGATACCAAACAATTTATCAATGAAATCTTTTTGATTTTGGACAGACTTTACCCCTTGATGAAGTTGCTTCTTTTTTATCATATGCATCGCTTCTATGCCACTCAGTATGTAAGTGGCTGTACGAAATGATTTGAATCCTAACATCGAACGCACTCGCTTTTTAATAAATTGATGATCTTGTTCCACGATGTTATTGAGATATTTCACTCGCCTTATTTGGATGCCTACAGGCATCTTTTTTTCATTCTTCAACTCTTCAATGAATAGTGTTCTCACTTTTCTTCTCCTGTTTAAGATAAGAAGAAAACTGTTTTGTAACATCCATGTATTTGCCTCCTCTCCTATAAATTGTGTTGCATACATAAATGCTCACTTCTTAATAAATTGTGTTGTATTAGGTGACGTATGTTTAATTTTAAATTTTCACGGAAGGAAAACCAAACATGTACTTAAAGTTAAAAAATAAACGAACCCATATCGAAAAAATGGTAATTCTCCTCTAAAATAAGTGGGGAAACTTTCAAATTACTATTCTACTGTAGAATGAAAATGATACATTAATAATTAAGGTAATACGGTTCACTATTTGATTTTAAAGTATTTAGAAAGATATTGAGGTGCAATAGATGATACATAATATTCCAGATGTTTATACAAAAAAAATTCTTATAGTAGATGATGAAAAAGAGATTTTAAATTTATTGGAAGCAGTTTTAAAGAAAGAGGGGTTTCAACATATTTATACGTATACAACAGGAGAAGAAGGAATACGCATGTGTAAGCAAATCCAGCCAGATCTTATCATATTAGATATTATGCTTCCAGATTTAGATGGATATAGTGTTTGTCAGCAAATTCGACAGTTTACATTCGTTCCAATATTTTTCTTATCGGCGAAAAATGAAGATTTAGATAAAATACTTGGATTAAGTATAGGTGGTGATGATTACATTACAAAACCTTTTAGTCCGAAAGAAGTAGCATATAAGATGAAAGCATTTTTTCGACGTAATCAATATCAAGAAAAGGCTCGGATTATGTATCAGTTTGGAGACATTACGATAGATGAGGCACAAGGGACAGTGTTAAGGGGTGATACATTACTAACTTTAACAGCAAAAGAATTTAATATATTGCTATTTTTAATAAAAAATCCAAATCAAATTTTTAGTAAGGCCCGCTTATATGAAGCTGTCTGGGGAGAAACATATCTCGGTAATGATAATATTATGATGGTGCATATGAGGCATTTAAGAGAAAAAATAGAGGATGATCCTTCCAAACCCCATTATCTTGTAACAGTAAGGGGACTCGGATATAAACTTAATACAAAAGGTGATGTAAGATGAAGTGGAAAGTCACGAGACTATATATTGCATCATTAATTGGATTAATTATGTTTATCCTAATCGTGCAATTTTTTGCTTTTAGTTATTTAGTATTTACTTATAACTCTGAGGGAATGGACGATCCGGAAGGCTCAGTATTAGCTTTTCAAAAAGAAATCACAGTAGAAAATGAAAACATTTCTATAACAAATAAAGGAAAAAAATTTTTGCAAGAACATGGAGCATGGTTACAAGTATTAAATCATAATAGTGATGAAGTATTTCAAATGTATAAGCCTAAAAATACACCAACTCACTATACTCCGAGTGAGTTGATTTTACGCTATAAGTACGATATTGGGAATTATACAACATTTGTAGGTAAGTTAGATAAAAGTACACAAGTAGAAAGCTACATTGTCGCTTTCCCGTCAAACCAAGCATTGCGAAAATCTGTCTATTTGAACTTCAATAATTTATCTAGCTTCTATCCATATGGGCTTTTAATGTTAATAGGAGTAACAGTAGTTTGTATTTTATTATTTGCTTACATTGTAGCAAGGTATATGTCAAAACCTGTTGTCAGGATAATTGAACATATTAATAAATTAAAACAAGGACAATATAAACAAGTACCGGAAGAAAAGGGAATCTATGCAGAGGTGTATACAAATCTGAATCAGTTATCACATCAACTAAAGGATATTAACGTTCAAAGAAAAAGACTAGATACGATGCGAGCAGAATGGATTATAAACATCTCTCATGATTTAAAGACACCGCTCTCTTCTATTAAAGGCTATAGTGAAGTTATAGGGAATCGGGAGTATAAAATTACTGCACAAGAAATGTACCAATATGCAGAAGTAATTCAAGGTAAATCAATTTATATTGAAAAATTGATTGACGATTTAAAACTTACATATCAATTGAAGAATGCGTTGTTACCTATCCATAAAACTACAGTAGATATTGTGAATCTTACCCGAGAAATAATTATTGAATTTATGAATATGCCTCATTATGAGAATCGATTAATTGAATTTGAATGCCCTCAGGAAGAACTAATTATAAAAGCAGATCAGGGATTAATTCAACGTGCCACAGTAAACTTATTGAATAATGCGCTCATTCATACTGATGTTAAAACATTAATACAAGTTCGTATAAAACAAACATCCGGATACACCATAGTTACGATTGAGGACAATGGTGACGGAATAAATAAAAATGATTTACCACATATTTTTGATCGATACTTCCGTGGTACAAATACAGATCCAAAAAGTGGTTCAGGTTTAGGAATGGCAATTGTAAAGGAAATCATCGTAGCTCACGGTGGAGAAATTACAGTAGAAAGCACCAAAGGAAACGGTACTAAAATTACATTTCAGCTTCCGTTAGAAAATTAAGCTAAACTTAAGGTCAGCTCAATTCAAGATTAAGCAAGAACTTTCATAATAAATGATAGCTTAATCAAGAAAAAGAGGTGCCAATAATGGGAACATATATCGTTGAAACAGAAGATTTGACAAAGACATATGGAGCTGTAAATAGTGTGAATCAATTACAAATGCAAGTTGGTAAAGGTGAAATTTATGGATTCCTAGGCCCAAATGGGGCTGGGAAAACGACGACAATTAGAATGTTACTGGGATTAATAAAACCGACGACAGGTAATATTAAGGTATTCAATCGAGATTTAAAAACAAATCGAATAGATATTTTAAGAGAGGTTGGCTCTCTTGTTGAATCGCCATCTTATTATGGACATTTAACAGGTCATGAAAACCTAGAAGTAATTCGACAAATGCTACAAGTACCAAAAAAGAATATTGATGAGGTATTGCGTATTGTTCGATTAGAGAAACAAAAAGATAAACTAGTTAAACAATACTCACTTGGAATGAAGCAACGCCTTGGCATAGCAATGGCACTACTTGGAAATCCAAAATTGTTAATTTTAGATGAACCCACAAACGGATTAGACCCTGCCGGGATTCAAGAAATTCGTGAACTCATCAAACTACTGCCAAAGCAATATGATATGACAGTTGTTATTTCTAGTCATTTGTTAAATGAGATGGATCAAATTGCAACGCAAGTGGGTATTATTAATAGTGGACAGCTTATTTTTCAAGATAAAATTGAAGTGTTACGCAAAAAAAGCCAGGCATCAATGAAAATACGCGTAAATGATGTAGTAAAGGCTCATCAAATTTTAGAACAGCATCATATTCATCTTAGAATTGAAGGTAATTGTCTAGTTACGCATCAACAAGAAGATCACCTTATTTCTCACATAAATCATTTATTAGTACAGCAGAATTTATCAGTGTATCGCATTGAAGAAGAGAAGCATACGTTGGAAGAAATATTTCTAAACTTAACAGAAAAAGGCGGTGTTTTATAATGATTGCTGCCTTAAGAAGTGAATTATTGAAATTAAAAAGAAAGAAATTATTTTTAGTAGTATTTTTAATACAGTCTTTAGCGTTACTTTGGTTATTTGCTATTGTGTCACAAGAAAAAAAGGAATTTCTAAATTGGGAGTCGCTTCTTTCAAGAGTAAGTATGATAAATGCATTATTTTTACCTATAATGATTGCGACAATTACATCTCGAATTATTGATTTTGAAAATAAGGGGAACACCTGGAAGCTATTGTGTGCAATTCCCACATCTAGGCATCTAGTATATATAACCAAAATTATCTTTAGTCTCTTTTTTCTTGTATACGCAGGTATAATTTCTATTTCTGTAATTATATTTATAGGAAAAATTTTCAATTTTGAAAGTAGAATTCCGGTGATATTATTACTGAAATATGGTTGTTTTACCATTATAGGATGTATTCCAATGGTTATTTTGCAGCTCTGGATATCTTTGGTAGTGAAAAATCAAGTATTTGCTTTAACGGCAGGTGTAATTGGCTCATTTCTTGGGTATTTCGGACAGATGTTACCTTGGAAAACATGGATAATTTGGACCTATTCATCTCTGACAAATCCAATTTCTTGGGCATTTTCCAATGGAAAAATAGTGTTTTTCCCAAACCAAGAAGTCATGATGAATCTTTTGTTAAGTTTAGGTGTTAGTTTATTATTTATCATTCTTAGCACTGCTCATTTTTCGCAAAAAGATATTCATTAGGAGGATGCAGATATGTTATTAAGCTCATTTCGATGCGAATTATTAAAATTAAAACGTTCAAAAATATGGATTGTAATGACATTCATTCCGCTTATTTGTATTGCGCTTGGACTCATAAATTTTCAAGTAAACTACGATGTCTTAATGACAGTTTCAACAAATGAGTGGGAGAAAGCTTGGACACAAGTTGGATTAATTTATGGATTATTTTTATTTCCTGTTGTAGTAAGTATTTATTGTGCGTTTGTATGCCGCTTTGAACATAGCGAGGGAAATTGGAAGAAAATCATCTCTTTACCAATTCCATTTCGATATGTGTACATGGCAAAGTTATTAGTAATCTTTATGTTAACTTTATTGACACAAGTATTTTTTTTAATTGCTTATATCTTAATTGGTAAGCTACTAGGTATTACAAGCCCTATTCCTTGGGTTTCATTATTAAATTGGTCATTCAATGGATGGATTGGTACATTTTCAGTTGCTGCACTACAATTATTTCTTTCATCTTCTATAAAAAGTTTTGCTGTTCCAGTTGGAATGAGTTTTGGTTTTACATGTATAGGAATGATATTTCATTACTTAAATATCGGGTATATATGGCCATTTGCGCAACCAGGATTAGCAATGGACCCTATTCATCTAGAAGGCTTGCAGACTTTCTTTCAGTTTAGTAGTTTTTATGTCTTAAGTTGCTTATTTGTTATTATATTTACCTTTGTTGGAGTTCGAAGATTTACAATAAAAGATATTATATGAATAGAAGTACAGCGAAATTATTGAAATATTAGGGGACAAAACAGATAAAATTTCTAGGTGAAATACATGTATTAATAAAAGAGCTAACTTTACTCTTGATAGGGTAAAATTGGCTCTTTTTATCGTGGCTTGCTTAGCGTGATTTTTTTCCGAAATGCTGGCGGTACCCCATGCCCATCAAGCTAACCAAGTAAATTACTAGATATGAAACGATCCTTGTTTCAAAACTAGCAATTGATAGAAAAGTAGGCATGCTAAAGAAGCCTATTAAAACGTGATTTTTTCGCTAGGCAGTTTGTCTATGTTTCACCGTCGTTTTATACACAATTCCTAGAATATCAAAGACGGTCATCTTCTTATACCGATGACATTTACGACCGTTCTTTTTGAGCAGCAGATAAAGACGATGCAGAATTTTTAAAAGTTCTTCTGGGCCAACGGCTATCGCTTGAAACAGTAACGGAAAGTAATCTTTAATCATATAAATTGCTTTGTATTCACTCAGCTCTTGCTTTGTCTTTTCAAGCAGAAACTGTCGCATTTGAAACATCGTAGAAGAACAGAGGAGAATGCCGATGAGTTGTCCATATAAATGACACTCTAGGCGTTCTCTTTTAATATTTTTACATTCATCAATTTCAAAAAATGACTTCCACGTTTTAAACAAAATTTCAATCTGCCAACGAAGTGAATACAATGAGTGCACGTAGCTCGTTGGTACTTCTTCTAGCGACGTGTTCGTGATATATACATTCATACCCATTAAACGTTTACTTTTATCCTTCATAACAATGCCTTTCTTCTTTTCACGTATCGCTTGGTTTTTCAGGCGTGTTTGCGTTTGATCATCTGTTAAACGATGGATAATGACACGTGCTGGAAGCTTCTGATTTTGCCCAATGTATGCCTCGGAGATTTCTATCGTTTCACCAGGGATTAGGCTCGACATCATTTGTGTCATATCAAGCTGTATGTATTCTGTTTGCTTTTTTAACGTGCCGTTGTTGAAGTATTCTGGCTCAGGGTTCTTGATATAAATGCGTGTATTCAGCTTTAACCGCGAGATATAGTAAGCCTTTTTATCATGAATAGTTTGTAAGTCTCCTAAATCGAAGTAACCAAGATCACGTAAACACAAATTGCCCGCCTCTACGGTTTCAAGGCAGATGGTACCGTATGTTTTATCATTATTCTTTCCTGGCCCAAGCTGCACGTTAAGAAATTGACCATTAAGTAAATCATATTCCAATTGAATTTTCACGCCTGCCGTATTACTACTCCCACCTGACCCTTGATAGTTAGTGGCGAAATGATCAGGCAGTTGAAACACTGTTGCATCTAAAATACGGATACGATTGAAAGTAGAGATTATATGTGCAGAAAGCGAGTGATTTGAACAGAGTTTTTGTTTGAGAAGAGAAGTAAAGACTTCTCGAAGAAATGCGACAGCTGCTGGATTAAAGCGTTGATTCAATCCTTCTGAGCTCATCAGTACCCCAGTTGAAGCTTCTAACTGACTGCACAATTGCGTAAGTGATGTGCTAGCGATTTCTTGATTTAGCCATACGCAAAGGGCAATGAGTTCGTTTGCTTGATACTTACTAGATCGCTGTACAAAGCCAACTTGTTTGGCGATATCTTGTAGGACTACTGGAGATAAAAAGTATTGTAGCTCTTGTGCGAAAAAATTCAGTTCATTTGAAATAATAGGATTCATTAAAAACACCATCCTTTTTCATAAACTTCTTACGATAAGCATAGCGTTTTTTTATTTTGAGGGTATGATTTTAACTTTACTTGATGGGCATGTGATGCTACCTCTTACTGGTTACATTTTACAAACGAAGAAATATAATGTATAATCAACAATCATATTAACATTGTTAATATGATTGTTGATTATACTAATGATGTGAGGTGTTTATTTTGAAAGGAAGAGATGTTGTTTTAGGTTTACTTATGGAAAAAGAATTATCTGGCTATGATATAAAAATTGTTTTTGAAGAAGTATTCACTCATTTTTTCGATGGAAGTTTTGGAATGATTTATCCGACTTTAAGGCAGTTGGAAAAAGAAGAAAAAATCAAAAAAGAGGTTGTGATGCAAGAGGGGAAGCCAAATAAAAAAATGTATTTCATAACAGATGAAGGAAGAGAAGAATTTTATCAATATATGAAGACAGATGTAGAGAAAGATGTATTGCGTTCTGACTTTTTAATGCGCATGTATTTTGGGGAGTATGCCGATATCAAGACAATGAAAAGATGGATTGAAGAAGAAATAGAGAGAAAAGAAGCGTATATTGCAGATCTCCGTTTGAAATATGAAAAGTGGAAAGAAGGAATTACATTTGCGGAAGAGATTTCATTAGATCTTGGGATTGCTTCTTATACTGCGCAAGTTGAAACATTAAAAAATAAATTAGCTCAGCTTGCAGTACGAGAAAAAAACGAAAAGTAAAGTTACATGTGAGAAAAGGGGGATTATTGTGGAACAAGCAAAGGGAGTCAAAATTGTTTTCTTAATGTGTTTAGGTATTTTCCTGTGTATGATTGATACGACAATTATGAATATTGCTTTGCCCGCAATACAGGCTGATGTGAATACATCATTGGAGAAAATGTCTTGGATCTTGAATGTATATACAATGTCTATTGCAGTATTAGCGATTCCACTAGGGAGAATTGCTGATATATTTGGAAAGGCAAAATTATATATTATGGGTTTAATCATTTTTGGATTTGGTTCCACGTTATGTGCTTTTGCAAATACGGGCGATTTTCTTATTTTTTCTCGTTTTATTCAAAGCATTGGAGCCGCTATTTTATTTCCGACAAGTATGGTAATTGGAGTATCGGCAGTTCCATTGGTAAAGAGGCATATTGCGCTTGGTATTTTAGGCGTGACACAAGGCTTATCAGCAGCTATAGGACCTGTACTAGGAGGATTTATTACACAAAATTTAGGATGGAGATGGGTATTCTTTGTGAATGTTCCCATCTGTATCATTGGTATCATTCTATGTTTCATTATGCTAACAATAAAAAATGAAGAACGAGTGGGAGCTAAAATTGATTGGGCTGGATTGGTGCTTTCTAGTGTTGCCATTTTCTTTTCCACACTTGTTTTAGTGAAAGGGAATACTTGGGGATGGATGAGTAACGTTTCATGGATTTGCTATATCATTGGTGCTATTTCTTTTATTCTATTTATCTTAGTTGAAAGAAAAGTTACATCACCGATGGTAAATTTACAGTTATTTAAAGATCGAACTTTTGTTGGAGCTTCAATCGTAGTTATATTAAGTAATTTATTTTTAATTGGTGTAACGGTTTTACTTCCGACATTCCTCACAAAAATGCAACACCGAACAGAAATCGAAGCCGCTTTTTTAGTAACACCTATTTCAGCTATGATATTTTTAGTTTCACCATTTGCTTCGCTAATTATGAAGAAACTTGGCAAGGTTCTCGTTATATTAATAGGATTTATCGTTATGAGTCTTGCTTATTATAGTTTACAGAAGATAGGTGTTGATTCAACTAATATAGAAATTATCATTCCGTGTATGATTTTAGGTGTTGGTTATGGTTTAGTGGTTGGGCCCATTACGATATTAGCCGCATCCTCATTTGAGGGAGAATTATTAACTGCCTCTCAGAGTGTCGTGTCCATGCTTAGACAAGTAGGAATCGTATTAGCTGTAGCTATTTTTGTATCAGGTTTGACTCATAATTTATCTACAAATAAAGAAAAAGTGTATTACTATGCAGAAGAAAAAGTGCATGATCTTCATGTTGATAAAGCGGCGCAAGATCAAATATTAACAGTAACAAAGGAAAAAATACAAAATAAAAACTTAGAATCACATATAGAAAAGAAACAAGGAACAGATAATATTGGCCTAAGTCAGGAACAAAAGGAAAATTTAGTTCAAGAAAAAGTAAATAATGCTTTAAATGAAGTTCCAGTAGAATACAGAGAAATGAAACGGGCAGAAATTACAAATCAAGTAACGAAAGCGGTTGATGAAAAAATAGGGGACACAAAGAGAGAAATGGGGGCCTTCTCAGATGATATGAGTCATTACGCTGAAAAAGAGATGGCATTGAGTTTTACAGATTTATACAAAACGAGTATACCAGTTATTTTGATCTGTAGTTTAGTCGGTTTTGTGTTTCGTGAAAGGAAATTAGGAGTTGATAAGAGAAAAAAGCTAAATGTATCGTGATATTTTCATCTTAGAATGTAGCAAAGGAGTTAGGTAGTAGCTAATAATCAGTAAAGGATTTTTCAGCCTTCACTGATTAAGTTTTATTAGGGCTAGCATCACATCGCTATCAAGTTAAGAAACACATTCTTCCCCAAAACGATAAAAATGAACTTCGGTCCTACAAAAAGCACAAAATTTCCATTTAGGGGGTACTTTAAAATCTTAGCTTGATAGCGATGGGGTACCGCCAGCATTTTAGAAAAAAACTCATATTAAGCAGAAAATACAATAAGCCGCCCATATGGACATCTCTTTTACATAATTATCGTTATCTGAAATAAAAAAGCTCTACAGAACAAAGAATATAGATTATGTATCCATGGAGATGCAGTCCCAATCTTCATTTCTATAACTGATTAGCCAGAACAAGCCCCTTCGTCTTTCAACAACAATACTTTCCTGCATACCAGCAGTCGCTCCTCTCCCATTAATTCTATCATGTACACAAGCCCAATGAAGCCGATAAATGAGGTCGGCCTCGTCCAAAATCTCTTCTGCACTTCGTAATCTTGTTTGTTGATAAAATTCATTAAAAGAACCACAATTAGAAACGAGTTTAATTGCGTAATGACAGTCACAGACCTCTTTTGGAAATTTCAGTGTATTCACGAGACCTATTGACCAAAGTAAAACCCATTGAGCTTCATACTGCCATGCAATCTGTATGGCTTCTTTCTGGTCAGGTTGCTCTGAATTTAGGAAATCTCTTTCCTGCTTCGTTAATGATTCAACCACACCGAATTTTTTCAGCAGCTCCATGACGAACTCTTTGGAAGTTTTCAAATCTCCTTCTTGGACAACATCACAAGCATATTGTATAACAATCAGCAAAGCTACTGCTCTCTTTGTAATCTCTTCTCGATTTCTCAACTGAATACTTGTCAAAGGCGGCAATTGAGGCAATCCTTCGATATATGGAATCCCTTTATCTTGCAGGTTGCTTATCGATTTCTGTCTTCTTTTTTCCCCATCGGTAGAAGTACTTTCCTGGCCCATTATTATCTTCGTACATGCATGAGGAGTAAATTCTGAAGGACCAGAGGATCCATCTGGAAATACGATTACTTGTCCATCCTTCCCGATGAGAGTACGATCAGGGATAAAACCAATACCGTTTACCTGATTGAGTAACTTGAGGAACAGCTCTACGTAGTCATCACTATAATCCTTCTCCGTCTCTATAGCAATTATGGTATTAATTACAGAAATCTGTGCCAAAACCATCGTCTTAAGGCGTTCTTCTTGAAATGCAATTTGATCGTACATATGCATCATTCCAGGAATATTATTGGAAAAATAAACAGGAGATGATTCTTCAGAATCCACCCGAATAATAATTTTATTTTTGCCAAATAGTCTCTTCGATTGAATAGTATATTCATTTTTATTGCGTACAACCTTGAATCCATTTTGGAAAACTTGAGTAATGAAACCTTCTATATCATTTGTATCGTTCCTTGATGCAAATATCGTGAAAAATCTCAATTTTCCCCCTCCTCCAATGCTTATATTCAATTTAGCTATTAAATTTAGAAAAACAAAAGAACATAAGCTGTTTAACATATTATACATGACTAATAGGGGGCACGTCACATCGCTATCAAGCTAATAAAACAAAATATCCCCTAAAATGAAAAAATACGCTATTCTTTCTGTAGAATCATAGGAAAGGATGGCGGATTTGATATGAATTTATCGATTTCTGAGGAACTGGAATTGATTTCTAAAGAGTTACAAAGATATATGTCACCTGATGCTTTAGAGCAATTAGCTAAAAAAGTTGGATTTGTTCAAAGAAAAAGTGAATACCGCGCACAAGATTTAGTGGCTCTATGTATTTGGTTAAGTCAAAACATAGCTCATACTTCATTAACACAATTATGTAGTCGATTAGAAGCTAACACAGGCATTCCTATGAGGCTTCTGTTGCAAAGTTAAAAAAAAAGCATAAACAGGTTGGTAAATAAGGAACAATGTTTAGGAAGTAGCTAGTAATTGTTGAAGTTCATTGTACGTTGAAAAGGCGGAGTCTCTTTGAAGACTTCGCCTTTGTTTATATAGGGCATGAATGGTTTCAATACCTTTTATCGTACGTGAAGCATGACGAAGATTTTGAAATCCTGCGGATTTGGCAAAACGTCTCTTTACATGCCTATGATCCTGTTCAATAAGATTGTTTAAATGTTTGATTGTACAATGGATTGTCTTTTGATAAAATCCTTGTTTTCTTAATTTGTTAAATGCACAAAGTAATGCCGGCGCTTTGTCTGTAATGAGAACCGTTGGTTCTCCAAAATGTTTTACTAATCTTTTCATGAAGGCATAAGCAGCCTGATGATCCCGTTTTTTACGAAGTTGAATATCCAATGTATGGCCATCTTTATCAATTGCACGATAGAGATAACACCACTTGCCCTTAATTTTGATATAAGTCTCATCCAAATGCCAAGATAATCGTGCAGATTTATTTTTCACTTTCCAAATTTGATAGATGTGATTGCCATATTCATGAACCCATCGCATGATGGTTGTTGGGTGAACTGAAATACCACGTTCTTTTGGGATTTCAGAGACATCGCGATAACTTAAAGAAAAACGGCAGTAATAGCCGACAGCTACTAAAATAATCTCTTTTTTGAATTGTTTTCCTTTAAAATATCTCATGTCTGATTCTCCTAGATCCTGTTTTCTAGAGTGTAGCTTCATGTAGAAAACTTTGCAACAGAACCAAATGCAAGATGCAGAAGATAAAATGTATGAAGTATTGGCACAAACCATAGATAAAGCGATACAAGAAGGAGAGATTCCTAAAAGGCACACGCTTTTAAGTGCTCACGCCTTTGTTGTTTTGCTATACGTTGGAGACTACAAAGATGTTGATCAAAAGCCCCTTATCCCTGATATAGAAGATTTAGCAAAACAAATTGTTGACTTTTATTGGAACGGATTAAGTAAATAATTATGATTGCTTCTTAATTATTTTTTCTACAATACTCTCTTTTTAATTGATAACAATTCATTTCAGTAAACTTTTAATTATTTCCTTCATTCAATAGCCGTAATAAATACTTTAATCTAGTTTGTGTTCGAGTTAATAACCCAAAAGTTTTATTTTTGCAAAAAATAAAAAAGCTTAAGAGAATAACTGAAATAATCAGTCTCTCCTACACTTTGCCCCTTCCATGACACTAGTTTTTGGATTGCTTTAATAAAATAAACAAAGTTAAAAGTTAATAAATACTTTCGATATTAAAAAGGCAAGCATCAAAAGGTGCTTGCCCTATCTTCTAACGACGATGTTCCACGAGATCAATTACACCTAAAACAACGTGAGCTAAACCAAATCCAAATATTGTATTTGCAATCATCTTATTAGACCCACAAGTTTGCTTAAGAGCATAACCCGCAGCTGTAACTGCTGTACCTAGTGTAGTTGGAATTAATCCTTCACGAATATTCATAGTAACGCCCTCCTAGTATCGTAGTTAGTAATTATGATCTAATACTTTATAATTAAAGTATTAAATCAAGTATTAGTATTTTCCTGCTTTGTGGAAAATATGTGGAGCTATTTTAAATACCTCTACTTAATTATGATACAGCGTAACTAAAATTGTTAATGCGTAAGTTGTTTTAATACATTTACATGTTCCATATCTTTAGCTAGAATATCATGTATTAACTTATGATTTTCTGAATCCAAATCACCTTGTACAATTTCTTCTGATATTTTAATCCCATAATAACCTTCGCTCTTTTACGCGCTATTTACAATTACTTCTGTTGTATCTGGTACTGTAAATTGACTTATTAAACCTTGAATAGAGCCAACGCTTCCTTCATTATTAACTGGTACTCCTCCAAGATTTTGTATTTTTTCTGCTACTTTTAAAGCATGTTGTTTGTGATCTTATTGTATTCTTTGAAATTCCTTTTTTATTTCTAGACCTTTTAAATTTTCTATATAATGCTCATAAGCGTGAATACCCATGTGCTGACATTCAGCTTCTCAATAAAGCTAATCCGCTAGAAGTACGAGATTTAGCTCAGTTAGCTGTTACGGTTACTAATAAAATCGAGTCATTGGGGAAAGTAGTTGTTGCCGCCATCAACGGCTTAGCACTAGGAGGTGGACTGGAGTTAGCTGAATCCTGTGCACTCCGTGTTTGTGCTAATCATGCTAGATTAGGACATCCTGAAGTCCGTATTGGAGCTGTTGCGGGTTTTGGAGGAACTACAAGACTGCCCAGACTTATAGGTAAGGGGCGTGCTGCAGAACTGTTGCTCACTGGAAACGCGATAAGCGCAGACGAAGCTTATAGAATAGGACTGGTTAATAGGATTGTTGAACCTGATAAATTACTATCAGAAGTAGAAACTCTTATCCTAGAAATTCTGTCTCAGGCTCCTATCGCAGTAAAAATGACTTGGGAGGCAATTCATCGGGGAAGTAATCTAACCTTAGAAGAGTCCGCACTTCTTGGTGCAGATTATTTTGGTTTGATAGCGTCCACCAAGGACTTCAGAGAAGGAACTAAATCATTTTTAGAAAAGACCCAACCATTATTTAAAGGGAGATAGTTAATCGAATCAATCATGTGTGGATTTAAAATAGATTTTGATAAAAACGGCACAATATTTTGGGATACACCCTTGATTTATAAAGATTTAGCAACTTGTTTTTATTAAACTTTATTCTAATTCAACACTTAGAATAGTGATTAGTGATAAAGAGAATAAAAACAGTTAAATTAACTTCCGCTAACGATAATTATGCAAACACAAAAGTCCCCCAGTTAAACAACTTAAAGAACTGTTAATAGTCTCCTAAATACATTGAATCCCGATAATGAGACGTTATGTCAACCTAACATGTATAGGATATACACTGTTCCTTATTCAATTAAATGGCAGGTTAGTTGAAGTGTATTTTGGTTAATATAGGAATTTTTGGATGCCCCTAGAATATAAAAAATATAGATTGTATTATAGGAGGTATATAATGAAACAAAACATTTATGATAATCCGTTTTTCTTTAAAAAGTATAAGTCATTTCGTGAAACTGGATTTACCTTTAATGATTTTGTTGAACAGCCAGCAATTAAATCTATAATTGCTAATCTTACAGATAAGTCTGTATTAGATTTGGGATGTGGAACTGGTCATTTTTCTATGTACTGTGTAGAAAATGGTGCCTCGAAAGTTATAGGAGTGGACATCTCAAGAAATATGATTGAACAAGCTGAAATGTATAACAAAAGCGAAAAAATAGATTATATGTGTGTACCAATAGAAGAACTTAATTTGCCAAATCAAAAATTCGACTTAATAACAAGCTCTTTAGTTATACATTACATAGAAGATTACTCACATCTAATTAAGAAAATAAGAGGTCTGTTAAAAAATGATGGTGAATTTATCTTTTCAACAGAACATCCAATAGTAACAGCTCGAAAGGAAATGAATAATTGGTTCAAGGATAATAATGAAAACAGATTGCATTGGGCATTAGATAATTACCAAGAAGAAGGAAAAAGGGAGGAACATTGGTGGATAGATGGTGTTGTTAAATATCACAGAACAATTTCAACATTAATTAATACTCTTATAGACAACGGTCTTGTAATTGAGAAAATTATTGAGCCAGAGTCAACTCCAACAGGATTAGAAAAAATGCCAGAATTAATAAATGAAAAACGGAGACCATCTTCTATTATCATTAAATCAAGAAAATATTGAGATTGAACCC
>NZ_AXVB01000036.1:0-15776 GCF_000482345.1 Bacillus sp. UNC437CL72CviS29
AGTCTTATGGGCAGGTTACCCACGTGTTACTCACCCGTCCGCCGCTAACTTCATAAGAGCAAGCTCTTAATCCATTCGCTCGACTTGCATGTATTAGGCACGCCGCCAGCGTTCATCCTGAGCCAGGATCAAACTCTCCAATAAAGTTAGTTTGTCTAGCATCTAAAATAAAAATTGACGTTTCACGTTGTTTGTTTCGTTCAGTTTTCAAAGAACTCGTTTGTCGCTCATTTGCGACTCCCTTATGTTAACATTTCTTCATTTCAATGTCAACTAAGTTTTTCATTTCGTTTGTCGCGTTTTGCGTTGTTGCTATCGGCGACTCGTATAATATTACACTTCATTTATATAACCGTCAATATGTTTTTTTAAAAAAATATAAAAAAGACTTACTTTCTATTAAGTAAGCCTTCTTTCCATAAAACCATCTTTTTTACTTTCCTTCTATAATTGGTAATGAAACAATAAACTGAATCACTCCATCTCCGTATTCAGCTCGAATTTCTCCGTCCTGAAGTTCTACAATACTTTTTGCAATCGCAAGTCCAAGACCTGATCCTTCTGTTACTCTACTTCTAGATTGATCTTTCTTATAAAAGCGTTCAAATAAGTTCCCTAATTCTTCTCTCGTAAACTCTTCGCTATAATTTGCAACAGAGATTTGAATAGTACGGCGTTGTCTTTCAAGAGAAACTTTAATCTCCCCATTATCCTTACTATATTTAATAGCATTCATTAATAAATTTTCAAACACACGAACGATCTTCTCTGAATCAACTGCAGCATATGCACGTTCTTCAGGAAACTTTTTAATAAATACAAGACCATGTTCTTCTGCCTGCGGGACCAATTCTTCTATTAATTGATCAAGGAGTTCATTCATACACACTTCCTGTTTTTCTAATACAATATTTTCATTCGTTAGTTTTGTATACTCGAATAAATCTTCTATTAAATTCTTCAACTGCTCTGATTTCGCAAAAGCGATTCTCATATATTCGTCATGTTGTTCTTTACTTTCATATTTAGAATCACGAAGCAATCGTAAATACCCCATAATAGAAGTAAGTGGTGTCCGTAAATCATGCGATACATTTGTAATGAGTTCGTTTTTTTGTTTTTCTAATTTACGCTCTTTTTCAATATTAATCATGAGTTCCTCTGCCATATTATTAATATTCTCTGTCAATGCAGCAATCTCATCTTCTCCCTTTTTCTCAATACGGTAAGCCAAATTCCCCTTTTCTATTTCTTTTACTCCTTGTGCCATCGCTTCAATTTGCTTCATCTTTCTCTTTGTTATGTAGAAGAAAGAGAAAATAAATACAAGTACACCAATAAAAAATGGAAACGGCCCTTCTTGTGTTTCATATACCACCTCTCCTTCAGGAATCCCACTTACAAACATATATAAATTCTTATCTTCAATTGTGATTGGTGAAAAAGCTATAAATTCTTTTCTCGCACTTTCAAAGTTATAATTTGAGTTGTTAATAGCAAATGATGCAGCATTACGAATTGTATTATGCAAATTAATTTGTTCCTCTTGCGCCTGCTTCGTTTTATATAATACCTTCCCGTTCTCATCCGTAATTAGTACTTTTAAAGCTTTTCTTCCCGCTTCTATTTGTTGATTCTCAGCCTCTATCATATCTTGCACAGCATCCATCTTATTGTCAGTCATCATCATTTCTGCTGTATTTTGAGCTTCGCGATTAATTTGCTCCATCCCGACCCTATAATCAATTGTTGCTTCTCGATTCGCATTCTCAAAAAATGGGGTTGCTGCTTTTGATGACAAAACTCCTAATAACGCACAAGCAGTAAAAGTAGTAATAAGCTGGATTCGTATGCTCCGCCGAACACTCTTTACTATCCTTTCAATCAATCCTCTTATTTTCTTATATACATAGGTAAACGGCTTAAATATCTTTTTCAATCTTATACCCCACTCCCCACACCGTTTTAATATAACGCGGTTTTCTTGGATTCTCTTCGATCTTCTCACGGATTTTTCGAATATGTACCATTACCGTATTATCAGATTGAAAGGATCTTTCATTCCAAACATTTTCATAAATTTGCTCTGC
Organism: Bacillus sp. UNC437CL72CviS29; assembly: GCF_000482345.1. Lineage (NCBI taxonomy): Bacteria > Bacillati > Bacillota > Bacilli > Caryophanales > Bacillaceae > Bacillus > Bacillus sp. UNC437CL72CviS29. Next base: position 2,091 of record NZ_AXVB01000036.1, read on the forward strand.
ACTAAAGACTATACCTGAATTACGCGCTAGTAACTCTAAGATAGAAAACTCTCGTGGTGTTAATTTCACCTCTTCATCCATAACTTTCACTTCATGTGTTGCTACATTTATCTTCATATCTCCAAGTTCAATCTCGCTTTCATTTTGAACAATAAATCCATTCATTTTCATATATCGGCGAAGCTGCGATTTAATTCTCGCTATCAATTCTAGCGGATTAAAAGGTTTTGTTACATAATCATCCGCCCCTGTTGTTAACCCTAAAATTTTATCCATATCTTGCGTTTTCGCAGACAACATAATAATCGGCATCTCTTTCGCTTCTCTTACTTTCATACACATATGAATCCCATCAATTTTTGGCATCATAATATCTAACACAACTAAATGCACTTCATTCTTCTCTAATATATCTAATCCTTCTGTTCCATCCCCAGCTTGCAATACTTTATATCCTTCATTTTTTAAGTAAATTGTAATTAAATCCCTAATTTCTTTTTCATCATCTACAACAAGTATTGTTTCTTGCCCCACAATATCGCCCCCCAAAACTTTTAAACTCTCTATTCCTTATTATAAGAAAACTTCTGAAGAAAAACGGAACGAAATCCTTAAGATTTTCTGAAGATGCAAAAAAGGTCTAGACTCCCCTTAGTCTAGACCTTTTAAAACCCCTTTATTTACGAACGTAGATGAAATATAGTACAAACAATACTCCCATTACATGCATGATTGGATGAACTTCTTTACGGCGCCCACTTACAACCATTGTAATTGGATAGAAAATGAATCCAATTGCAATTCCCGTTGCAATACTATACGTAAGTGGCATGGAAATAATCGTAAAGAATGCCGGTACTGCAATCTCAAATTTCTTCCAATCAATTTCCCCTAAAGATGAAACCATCAAAATCCCTACAATAATTAAAGCCGGTGCCGTTACAGCCGCTGTTACGACACTTAGTAATGGTGAAAAGAATAGTGCTAGCAAGAAAAATCCCGCTGTTACAACTGCTGTAAATCCTGAACGCCCTCCTGCTGCTACCCCTGCAGACGATTCAATGTAAGACGTTGTCGTAGATGTACCAAGAATTGCACCAATAACGGTCGCAATCGCATCTGCAAATAACGCTTTTCCCGCACGTGGTAATTTGTTATCCTTCATTAATCCCGCTTGATTCGCAACTGCTACAAGTGTACCCGCTGTATCAAAGAAATCAATGAAGAAGAACGTTATAATAACAATTGCCATTTGAACAGTGAAGATATCGCCGAAGTGATTTAGCGCTACACCAAATGTTGGTTCTAAACTTGGAATCGCACCAATAACAGCTTTTGGTGTATCAATCAATCCTGTAGCTACACCTAATATTGCTGTAAGAATCATCCCATAGAAAACTGCACCATTGATTTTTTTAATCATGAAGATAATTGTAATCACTACACCGAAAATAGAAAGCAATGTTGTGCCTTTTGTTAAATCCCCCAATCCAACAAGAACAGCATCATTCTTCACTATAATTCCAGCATTTTGAAAACCAAGAAAAGCAATAAACAAGCCAATACCTGCTGCTACCGCGAATTTCAACTCCGACGGAATCGCATTAATAATTTTTTCACGAAGACCCGAAGCAGTAAGAATAATAAAGATAATACCTGACATTAACGTTCCGGCAATCGCTGTTTGCCATGGAATCCCCATCGTTAACACCGCTGTGTAAGCAAAGAATGCATTGATTCCCATTCCTGGTGCTAAAGCAATTGGATACTTTGCAAAAATCCCCATAATCAGTGACCCAATCGCCGCTGCTAACGCAGTAGCAACAAAGACCGCTCCTGGATCCATTCCTGTTCCTGCTGGTAATCCTTTAATGTTTCCCAGTGATAGTGTAGCAGGATTGACAAAAAGTACATAAGCCATAGATAAAAATGTCGTTAACCCTGCAATGAACTCTGTTTTGTAATTCGTACCGAGCTCATCGAACTGAAAATAACGTTTCATTCTACGTTTCCTCCGTTATATGATTACTCGTCGTAATCCTCCCTAGCCCTCTTTTATCTATGAAAATAAAAAAGGCTTCCATTGCGTATACATGGAAGCGTTCTGTAAACAAAGGCAGGATTCCCCTTACCTTTATTAAAACGCCTCGTAGTCAAGCCATTTACGGTAGCTAGGTAGAAACTTTCGGGCCATATCCCCGATATTATACGACGGCTGTAATATTCATTTTTTGTATTAATTACATAATCATATTAACTCACATACAGGCATATGTCAATTTAAAAACGAACGTTTTTTAACAAACTTACATTTTTGTTCGTGTTAAATCACAAAAAAAGACCCATCTACATAAGTTATAGATGGATCCTTTTCAGAAAAACGGATTTTATATTATTCCCACTCGATTGTTGCTGGTGGCTTACTCGTTACATCATACACGATACGGTTAACGTGTTTTACTTCGTTTACGATACGTACAGAAATTTTCTCTAATACATCCCAAGGGATACGTGCCCAGTCCGCTGTCATACCATCGATAGATGTTACTGCACGGATACCTACCGTGTAATCGTAAGTACGTTCGTCACCCATAACACCTACACTACGCATACCTGGAAGTGCAGTGAAGTATTGCCAAATTTCACGGTCTAAGCCTGCTTTTATAATTTCTTCACGTAAAATCGCATCAGATTCACGAACAATTTCTAATTTCTCTTCTGTAATTTCACCTAATACACGGATACCAAGTCCTGGACCTGGGAACGGTTGACGCCATACGATTTCATCAGGAATTCCTAGTTCTGATCCTAATACACGTACTTCATCTTTAAATAAAGTGTTTAAAGGCTCAATTAATTTGAACTGCATGTCTTCTGGAAGTCCACCAACATTATGATGAGACTTAATTGTTTGTGCAGTTGCTGTACCACTTTCAACGATGTCAGTGTACAGTGTACCTTGTGCTAAGAAGTCCATTCCTTGTAGCTTTGATGCTTCATCATCAAATACATAGATAAACTCGTTACCAATGATTTTACGTTTTTGTTCTGGATCTTCTACACCTTTTAGCTTGCTCATAAAGCGTTCTTTCGCATCCACTTTAATAACGTTCATATGGAAGCCTTCGCTAAATGTTTTCATAACGCCTTCCGCTTCACCTTTACGAAGTAAACCGTGGTCAACGAAAATACATGTTAATTGATCACCGATCGCTTTATGAATTAATACTGCTACAACAGAAGAATCTACACCGCCACTAAGTGCGCATAGTACTTTTTTATCGCCAACAGTTTCACGGATTTTCTCTAATTCCACTTCGATAAAGTTCTCCATGTTCCAACCTTCAGAGCAACCACACGCGCCGAATACGAAGTTTTTAATTAAATCATTACCGTGCTCAGAGTGACGTACTTCTGGATGGAATTGTACACCGTATAAGTTTTGCTCTTCATTGCTCATACCAGCAATTGGACAAGACTCACTTGTTGCGTCTACTACGAATCCTTCTGGTAAGCCAGTTACTAAGTCACCATGACTCATCCATACAACTTGCTCTTCCGGAAGATTCGTATATAATTTTGATTCATTCTCTACTTTAAGAACTGCTTTTCCGTACTCACGATGGTTTGCACGCTCTACTTTTCCACCAAAGTGTTTTGTCATAAGCTGCATACCGTAGCAAATACCAAAGATCGGTAAGCCTAGTTCAAAGATTTTTTCATCACAGTGGAATGCATTTTCACCATATACACTGTTCGGTCCACCAGAGAAAATAATCCCTTTTGGATTCATTGCTTTAATTTCTTCTGCAGTAATTGTATGTGGATGAAGTTCACTGTATACACCGAACTCACGAATTCGACGTGCAATTAACTGATTGTACTGACTCCCAAAATCTAAAACGATAATCGTATCGTGCTGTTTTTTCAAAATAATCACCCCAACGTTAGTTCTGTATATAAATATTTTTACCAATTTGGCAAAAAGCATTACCAATATAATAAAAAAAGCCAGTCCTCCGCCCTCAGTCTCATAACAAAGAAAAGGCAGAGGTCTGGCTTTATAAAGATAGTCTTCCGCTCTTTATAAATATAAGACACACTGCCTTCATAGTCAGGTTGTTTACGGTAACCCGGTAGAGACTCTCAAACCATATCATTGAGGATATATGAAGGATTCGTTTTATATTATCTTCCTAGATTCTAACAATGAAGTATCAATACGGTCAAGAGAGAAAGCGACAAAATTCTACAGAAATTATTTTCTCATTGCGATAAAGTTTTTATTACTATCATTTTTCTTCTGTGTACAACAAAAAATCCACCTCTAAATAGAGATGGATTTTCTGCCAGCGGATGAAATTACATCATGCCGCCCATACCGCCCATGCCCATGCCGCCCATGTCAGGCATTGCTGGTGCATTTGGTTCTGGCTTGTCAGCAACTACTGCTTCAGTTGTTAAGAACATTGCTGCAACAGATGCTGCGTTTTGAAGTGCAGAACGAGTTACTTTTGCTGGGTCTACGATACCAGACTCAAGCATGTTTACCCATTCGCCAGTTGCTGCGTTGAAACCAACGCCTACTTTTTCGCCTTTTAAACGTTCTACAACAACAGATCCTTCTAGACCAGCGTTGATTGCGATTTGACGAACTGGCTCTTCTAATGCACGGAGTACAATGTTGATACCTGTTGCTTCGTCACCTTCAGCTGAAATAGCAGCTACTTTCGTGTATACGTTCATAAGTGAAGTACCACCACCTGCAACAATACCTTCTTCTACTGCTGCACGAGTTGAGTTAAGTGCATCTTCAATACGAAGTTTACGCTCTTTTAACTCAGTTTCAGTTGCTGCACCTACTTTAATTACTGCTACGCCACCTGCAAGCTTAGCAAGGCGCTCTTGTAATTTTTCACGATCGAATTCAGAAGTAGTTTCTTCTAATTGTGCACGGATTTGACCGATGCGAGCTTCGATTTGTTCAGTGTTACCTATACCTTCAACTACAGTTGTATTTTCTTTCGTTACAACCACTTTGCCAGCGCGTCCTAAAGATGCAACTGTAGCAGATTTTAAGTCGCGTCCTAACTCTTCAGTGATTACTTCACCACCAGTTAAAATCGCAATATCTTCTAGCATTGCTTTACGACGGTCACCAAATCCAGGAGCTTTAACAGCTACTACATTGAATGTACCACGTAGTTTGTTCACTACTAATGTAGCTAATGCTTCGCCTTCTACATCTTCAGCAATGATAAGAAGTGGTTTACCTTGTTGTACCACTTGCTCTAATACTGGTAAGATTTCTTGAATGTTAGAAATCTTTTTGTCAGTGATTAAGATGTATGGGTTATCAAGTACTGCTTCCATTTTGTCAGAATCAGTAATCATGTAAGGAGATGCATATCCACGATCAAATTGCATACCTTCTACTACATCTAATTCTGTTGTGAATCCTTTAGATTCTTCTAATGTAATAACGCCGTCGTTACCAACGCGTTCCATTGCTTCAGCAATTAATTTACCTACTTCTTCGTCAGCAGCAGAAATAGCAGCTACTTGCGCGATAGAAGATTTACCTTCGATTGGTTTAGAAATCATTTTTAATTCTTCTACTGCTGCAACAACAGCTTTTTCGATACCTTTACGAAGACCCATTGGGTTTGCACCAGCTGTTACGTTTTTTAAACCTTCACGAATCATAGCTTGTGCTAATACAGTTGCAGTTGTTGTTCCGTCACCAGCTACATCGTTTGTTTTGCTAGCAACTTCTGCTACTAATTTTGCACCCATGTTTTCGAATGCATCTTCTAATTCGATTTCTTTTGCGATTGTTACACCATCATTTGTAATAAGTGGTGAACCGAATTTTTTCTCAAGTACTACGTTACGACCTTTTGGTCCAAGCGTTACTTTTACTGCGTTTGCAAGAGTGTCGACACCGCGAAGCATCGAACGACGTGCTTCTTCACTAAATTTAATATCTTTTGCCATAATATTTGACCCCCTTGGATTTTTAAAATGTATATAATTAACCGATAACTGCTAAAATGTCACTTTCACGTAAAATCAAGTAGTCTGTACCTTCATATTTCACTTCAGTACCTGCATATTTTGAGAAGATGATAAGATCACCTGCTGCTACCTCTAAAGCAACACGCTCACCATTTTCAAGCACTCGACCAGTACCTACTGCAATAACTTTACCCTCTTGTGGTTTTTCTTTTGCAGTGTCTGGTAATACAATACCACTTGCTGTTTTTTCTTCCGCTTGAACAAGCTCAATTACAACGCGATCACCTAATGGCTTTAGCATGAACAATTACCTCCTCATTTGTCTATGTAAATTTTCTTTATTAGCACTCAAGTTCCCCGAGTGCTAACACACTTATAATAATAAATAATCTAATTTTCTTTTGCAAGTAAAAAAATCATAATTTTTTCGCAAATTGTGATATAAACTTTTTCTATGCAACAATAACAGAAATAATTCTCAAAAAGCCTTTTGTATATGAATCAGCTTTTCCACTTACCGTATGTTACAATATGAAAGATGCCATAAGTTATTTTCTCTATAGGTACAGCTTTTTCCTGTCTCCTATTTCACTTTCGATGAAAGATTTACAAAAAAATAATAATAGAGACCGTTATTATGTATCCATGGCTGGATACTTACATGTTATCCTGCCTTATCTCATAAACTAGAGTTAGAAAGGATGGTTAACCAATTTGAAAAAACAATATTGGTGGATTATAGTTACATATATTCTGATGCAATTATCAGGTATCATCGGATTACCGCTTCTTGCAAAAACCGGATTTTATAATAATAGCGGTTTAACACGAGATGAAAAAATACAAATCATGACTGGTCATTGGGCAATTATTAGCTTTTTCATTGCGCTATGTGTTGTCCTTTGGCTATTGCGAACAGATATTCGCGAAAGCCGTTTCGACACAACACGTTCCAGTGTTCCTGCCACAATTGGTTGGGTTTTTATTGGTTTCTTTTTAGCTTTCTTTTCTCAAACAATTGCAGGCACAATCGAAATGCGTTTATTAGGCATTAAACCTGGTTCTGAAAACACAGCTCGCTTAATGGAAATTGCAAGAACTACTCCTTGGTTCCTTATTGTTATATCGATAATGGGGCCCATTTTAGAGGAAATTGTCTTTAGAAAAATTTTATTTGGTACATTGTATAAGAGATTCAACTTCTTTATCGCTGCTATTATTAGCTCACTTGTATTCGCAGCAATTCACTTTGATTTTACACATCTATTGGTATACACTGCTATGGGGCTTGTATTCGCCTTTTTATATGTAAAAACAAAACGCATTATCGTTCCTATTATGGCACATGTTGCAATGAATACGATGGTTGCATTAGCTCAAGTTATGATAAGTAACGAACAAATACAGGAAATGATTAAAGAAGCAGAAAAAATGCAAGGATTTATCGGAGGATTTTAAATATGAGAAATTCACCATTGTTCATGGCAGCACTGTATTTCCTTCTTGGGTGCGTCTTTATACGTTTCGCAATTACGAACGTTACAGATACAATCTGGAACTTTGGGACACTGCTGTTTGCTGCTATGGCAACAATCGACTTTAATTTAGCGCTTCGACTTATCTTAGTCAAATTTACAAAGAAAAAGCCACAATAAAACGCAGAGGGATTCCCTCTGCGTTTTATTGTGGATAATTTTTCAAAAAATAAACTAGTGTTTGTAATTCTACAGCTAAATCAATATGATGAATTCTTATATTTTCTGAAACATTTAATCGTGCTGGTGTAAAATTTAAAATTCCGTGTATATTTGTTTCGGCCAATCGATCTGCTACAGCTTGTGCAACGGTAGCAGGTACTGTTAATATTGCCACTTGTATATCACTTGTTAGATGCTCTTCTAATTCATCTAAATGATATACAGGAATTCCTCCGATTTCTTTTCCAACTTTCTCTTCATTGACATCAAAAGCCATTTCAATCTTTGTATTATTATTTTTCGTGAAATTGTAATGTAAGAAAGCGGTCCCTAAATTACCTACTCCAATAAGTGCTACACGTGTTATATCATCTTGATCGAGCGTTTCACGGAAAAATGATAGTAAATAATTCACATTATATCCGTACCCCTTTTTTCCTAACGCTCCAAAATATGAAAAGTCTCTTCGAATCGTTGCTGAGTCTACTTTGACAGCTTCACTCAATTCCGCTGATGAAACACGTTGCTTACCGGAAAGAGATAAGTTTTGGATAAATCGATAGTATAGAGGCAATCGTTTGGCAGTGGCCTGTGGAATCTTTTGCTGATCCATGTAACCTCTCCTCTCTTCCTATCTTTGTTCATATGATTGAAACAAATACAGAAGTTTAGCACTTATGACTTTCCTTGTATAATAGAGAGAAGACTTCTCTCTTTATTTTAAACTATACACTATTTTTAGTATGATTGAAAAATATAAACATGGCAAAGTTAAGAAATTATTTGAGGTGAAAACATTGATTTTATTACAAGTGAATGGGCTTTCAAAATTATACGGTGCTGAAACAATTCTTGCAAACATTAAATTGGAGGTTCAAACAAGAGATCGCATTGCACTCGTTGGTCGAAATGGTGCTGGAAAATCTACATTGTTAAAAATAATCGCTGGAGAGTTATCTCATGATGGCGGTGAAATGATAAAACCAAAAGATGTTTCAATTGGTTATTTGGCTCAAAATACCGGTCTTGAAACTTCCTTAACAATTTGGGATGAAATGCTCACTGTCTTTACACATCTACAGCAAATGGAGACAAAACTTCGAAGGTTAGAACAGGAGATGGGTAAAGAAGAGAACTTTTCAAATGCTACTTCGTACGAAAGATTACTCGCTGATTATGATCAATTGCAGTTAGACTACAAAGATCAAGGCGGTTATCAATATGAAGCTGATATTCGCTCCATTTTGAGTGGACTCGGTTTTCCAGTTGAAACACATCAAACAACGATTTCTACGTTAAGTGGTGGCCAAAAAACAAGACTTGCTCTTGGGAAACTACTATTAACCAAACCAGATTTACTCATCTTGGACGAACCGACAAACCATTTAGATATCGATACATTAACATGGCTTGAACAATATTTACAAGGCTACCCTGGAGCTATTTTAATCGTTTCTCATGATCGCTACTTTTTAGACAAGCTTGTCACACAAGTATATGAAATTTCTAATAAGGAAAGCAAACGATATGTTGGTAACTACAGTAAATATTTAGACTTAAAAGCCGCACTATATGAACAGGAAATGAAGCGTTACGAAAAACAACAAGAGGAAATTGCTAAGCTAGAAGACTTTGTCCAAAAAAACATTGCTCGTGCATCTACAACAAAACGTGCACAAAGTCGTCAGAAACAATTAGATCGAATGGAATTACTAACCAGACCATTAAGTGACTCTAAGTCTGCATCCTTCCACTTTGATATCGAAAAGCAAAGCGGAAACGACGTATTACAAGTAAAGGATGTTTCAATTGGATATGACGAAGAACCGATTATTGGGCATGTAAATATGCGTTTGACCCGAGGGGATAGTGTCGCACTAGTCGGTCCAAACGGTATCGGAAAATCTACATTATTAAAATCCATTGTGAATAAATTGAAGGCGTTAAGCGGTGAAATTTCTTTCGGTTCAAATGTATCTATTGGATATTATGATCAAGAACAGGCAAACTTAACATCATCTAAGCGTGTTTTAAACGAACTATGGGACGATTACCCGTTAGAACCAGAAAAAGAAATTCGCACTATACTCGGTAACTTTTTATTCACAGGGGACGATGTATTAAAACCTGTATCTTCCTTAAGTGGTGGCCAAAAAGCTCGATTAGCTCTAGCAAAATTGATGATGCAAAAATCTAATCTACTGATTCTCGATGAACCAACAAATCATCTTGATTTAAATAGTAAAGAGATTTTAGAAAATGCCTTGATTGATTATCCAGGAACTCTTTTATTCGTTTCTCATGATCGTTATTTTATTAACCGTGTCACAACTACAGTTGTTGAGTTATCAACAGATGGTGCACAAGAATATTTAGGTGACTATGACTACTATATTGAAAAGAAAAATGAAATGATTGAGCGTGCGGAATTCGAACAACAAGAAGAGGATACACCAATCCAAAAGAATATCGCTCAAGAAAAATTAAATTATCTTGAAGAAAAAGAACGTAAGAAGTTGGAGCGCCAACGTATACGGAAAATTGAAGACATTGAACAAAACATCGCAAAGTTAGAAGAGGAAATTGCAACATTAGAAGAAGAACTTTGTCTACCCGAAGTATATGCTGACTACGAACGAGCTAGTGAAATTACAACAACAAAGCAGACAAAACAAGAACAATTAGAAAAATTTATGGCGGAATGGGAAGAATTACACGTATAAGCCCTATATATTCATATGATGAAAACAAGGTAGTTGAAAATTATTCAACTACCTTGTTTATTTTCAATACAAAGAGTTATCGTCGAAGGTCTGACCTTAATAGTATTATCCACAACTTTATACACATATCCACCATTATTATATAAATATAAAAATAACTTTTCCACATTATACACAGACCATAAAAAAGTTATGCACATTTTATATTCACAACAAAGCCCACATTATCAACAGATAATATGGGCTTTATCCACAATTTGTGGTTAATTATGTGTATAACTATGCTTCAATATCTAATCCTGGATTTGCATTTAAAGCCAATGATGTACGTTTTCCTTGCTTATATGCAATTGTACCTGCTGCTGCAATCATCGCTGCATTATCTGTGCACAAGGATAGTGGTGGAATAATTAGCTCAATATCCTCTTTCTTAGCAAACTCTTCCTCTAGAGAAGCACGAAGTCCTTTATTTGCTGCAACCCCTCCAGCAAGAAGCACTTGTTTTACACCATATGCCTCTGCTGCCCGTACCGCTTTCGTTACTAGTACATCTATTACACTCGCTTGGAAGCTAGCCGCTAAATCCTCTGGCGCGATTTCTTCTCCACGCTGTTTTGCGTTATGCACAGTGTTGATAACTGCTGATTTCAATCCACTAAAGCTAAAATCATACGAATCCGGCTCTAGCCATGCACGTGGTAAATCAATCGTTGGCCGTCCTTCATGCGCAAGACGATCAATATGAGGACCACCTGGATACGGCATAGATAATGTACGTGCAACCTTATCATATGCTTCTCCTGCCGCATCATCTCTTGTTTCGCCAATTACTTCAAACGAACCATGTTCTTTCATATAAACAAGCTCTGTATGTCCCCCAGAAACAACAAGTGATAACAAAGGGAATTGTAGTTCTTTTACTAAGCGATTCGCATAAATATGCCCAGCAATATGGTGAACACCCACAAGAGGAATATTATGAGCAAAGGCAATTGCCTTTGCTGCATTTACACCAATTAGAAGTGCCCCTACTAAACCCGGCCCTTCTGTCACAGCAATTGCATCAATATTATCAAATGTAACGTTCGCTTCTTTTAAAGCTTCTTCTAATACAACTGTAATTTGTTCTACATGATGACGAGATGCGATTTCCGGTACAACTCCCCCAAAACGCTTATGGCTTTCGATTTGTGAAGCGACAACATTTGCCATTATTTCTGTTCCATTTTTAACAACTGCTACAGCTGTTTCATCACAGCTCGTTTCAATACCAAGTATAATCGTATTTTTTTCCATTATATATTCACCCACATTACAAGACCATCTTCATAATTGTCTGTATAGTATCGTTTACGAATCCCACCATTTTGAAATCCATACTTTCGGTATAACTGTTTCGCTACTTCATTTGAAACCCTTACTTCGAGTGTCATCGTTTTTGCTCCCATTTCTCTTGCCTGATCCATTACTTCCTTTAGCAAAGCATCTCCAAGTTTTTGGCCACGATATTCTGGCAAAATGGCTATGTTTGTAATATGTGATTCATCAATAATAATCCACAATCCACAGTATCCAATTACCATATCATCTTTTTCTAGCACGACATAATGTGCATATTCATTCATCGTCAGTTCACGATAAAATGCATCAGCAGTCCATGGAGTTGCAAATGACGCTTCTTCAATTACTACAATTTGAGCAATATCATCAGTCGTCATCTTTCTAAATGTAATATCCATTTTAATAACCCCTATTTTTTTTGACTTTCTAGCCATTTTGTTTCTGCCTCTGCTAAACGGAGGTAGCTCGGGATAAATGTATGCACACTTTGCTCCTCTTTTTGTAATCCTAAAAATGCTAATTCACTGGGCCTTGGGTTATTCTTTGTACAAGAAGCAAATACAGCTTGGTCTCCTAAATATTCTACAATCGTTTCTTTATGTTGCTCTACATCATTACCGATAAATAAAACAGGTTGCCCTTTATCTTTTAGCATCTGTAACCAATCAACAATAAGAACAATTCGATCCTCTTCTATAGAACATAACTGCTCTTCTTTATATGTATACAAGCCTGTATAAATTTGTCCGCGGCGCCCATCAAACAATGGACAAATAACACCTTCGAAATTTGACCCATTTGCAGCCACTACTTCTAAACTAGACACGCCGACAATCGGTATTTGCAATGACCAAGCTAATGTCTTTGCAACAGTCACACCAATTCGAACTCCTGTATAAGATCCAGGACCAGCCGCTACAACAATTTTACCTAACTCTTTCGGTTTTACACTACATTCCTTCAGAAGTTGTTCTACAGCTGGCATTAGGCGTACAGAATGATTTTTTGTTAAATTCGTAATGATTTCTCCGACAACAATATTTCCATCAATAAGAGAAACTCCCATTACATAATTTGAAGTATCAATTGCTAGTACTTTCATCTTGTAATAGCTCCTCACATAATCTAATATAACGTTCACCACTTGGCTCTAACACAATTTCCCTTGTATCATCACCTGTATGGAACAAGCTTATTTTTAATTTCTCATTTGGCAGAAAAGATTCAATTAAATGAGCCCATTCTACTACTGTTATGCCTTCACCATAAAAATACTCATCAAATCCTAAATCCTCTTCACTTTCCGCTAAACGATACACGTCCATATGATATAGCGGTAATCTGCCTTTATACTCTTTAATAATGTTGAATGTTGGGCTATTTACAACTCGTTTCACACCAAGGCCTTTTGCAAGACCTTTTGTAAACGTTGTCTTTCCAGCACCTAAATCTCCTTCTAAGATAAGCACATCTTGTTCCTTAACAAGGTGTCCTAACCTTTCTGATAAATGTTGAGTCTCTTCAGAAGAAGTTGTCTTTATTTCATATCTATTCAAAGGTTTCACCTACCTTACTCTCAATATTCCCTGTCTTTTATTATACAGATTTTTTCACTTTGTTTCATTTTGAACATATAAAAAAGACCTTAGGAGTTGTCCTAAGGAAAGATTGACTGTCTTTATAAGTTTTCTTAAAAATAAATAAAAAAATACGAAACAACTTGTTTCGTTCTTTTCTTTGTATAAATGGCGGTCCCGACCGGGGTCGAACCGGCGATCTCCTGCGTGACAGGCAGGCATGTTAACCACTACACCACGGGACCATTTGGTTGCGGGGACAGGATTTGAACCTGCGACCTTCGGGTTATGAGCCCGACGAGCTACCGGACTGCTCCACCCCGCGACGAT
>NZ_AXVB01000037.1:0-15442 GCF_000482345.1 Bacillus sp. UNC437CL72CviS29
TGCGACGCGGGTCCATCCATAAGTGACAGCCGAAGCCGCCTTTCAATTTCGCACCATGCAGCGCAAAATGTTATCCGGTATTAGCCCCGGTTTCCCGGAGTTATCCCAGTCTTATGGGCAGGTTACCCACGTGTTACTCACCCGTCCGCCGCTAACTTCATAAGAGCAAGCTCTTAATTAGTTCGCTCGACTTGCATGTATTAGGCACGCCGCCAGCGTTCATCCTGAGCCAGGATCAAACTCTCCAATAAAGTTAGTTTGTCTAGCATCTAAAATAAAAATTGACGTTTCACGTTGTTTGTTTCGTTTAGTTTTCAAAGTTCAATATCGCGTTTCAGCGACTTTCATAATATAACATTTCTTAATTAATTCGTCAACTTCTTTTTTCTTTCGTTGTTGACGACGCTTATTAATTTATCATATTAACAATTAATAAGTCAACACTCTTTTTCATTTTTTTAAAAAACAAATGCCAAAATGCTTCTCATCCTGGCATTATATATAATTTAATGATAACTAAAGCACAAATACCCGGTATTCCCAAAACGCTAGAAACAGAAGCTGTACCTATATTAATTGGAATATGAAAACCAAAGTATGTTCCAATCACATTAACGGCAAACAAAAACACTACACCTATCATTACTTTAACAAACATCTTGCCTATGATTTGTAATGGTCTCATCGAAGCGCCAAAAATCAGCAAAACAAATATCAAAGTTAGGATTCCACCAATAACGAATGTAGAGTTCATTTTCTCCCTCCTTATATAACTTATACATTCTATATGTATGGGACAAGGAAACAAAAAATGCCGTTCAATTATATAAAAAGACCCTGGTTACAAAACCAGGATCTTTACCATCGCTCCATTTTTACCGGACGCCTCTTTGCTTCTTTTAGCAAGAAAAAGTATTTCGCTTCTGCTAATTTCAAAGAACACAGCACATCTTGGGATGGTTCAACACTTTGTTCTACCATCCTTTTTTGACGTAGCCACTCATTCTTCACTTTCTCTAATAAGGCTATTAACTTATCATCATATTCTTTTCGCAACTTTCCCTTTTTTTGAAAAAACATTTTGATTTCTCCTCTTATACTTCTCTACGACCTTCTAAAGCCTTCGATAACGTTACTTCATCCGCATATTCTAAATCTCCACCAACGGGAAGACCATGCGCAATACGAGTCACTTTAATACCTGTCGGTTTTAAGAGGCGGGAAATATACATCGCTGTAGCTTCCCCTTCAATATTTGGGTTTGTTGCTAAAATAACTTCTTGTACAATTTCATCCTGTAATCTTTTTAACAATTGCGGAATATTAATATCCTCTGGACCAATTCCCTCCATTGGCGAAATTGCACCACGAAGCACATGATAGACACCTTGATATTCTTTCATTTTTTCCATTGCGATTACATCTTTTGCTTCTTGCACAACACAAACAACTGATTGGTCACGATGTGAATCATCGCAAATATAACAAGGATCACGATCTGTAATATGTCCACAAACTGAACAATATGTTAAATTTCGCTTTGCATTTACGAGTGATTTAGCAAAGTCTAGTACGTCATCTTCTTTCATATCTAGTACAAAGAATGCCAATCGAACAGCCGTTTTCGGGCCAATTCCCGGCAACTTCATAAAGCTATCTATGAGCTTTGAAATCGGTTCTGGATAATGCATGTTTCAATATCCTCCTACTAGAACATTCCACCTGGTAAGTTTAAGCCTTTTGTAAATTGCCCCATTGTAGAGTTTGAAAGTTCCTCAGCTTGCTTAATTGCATCATTTGTTGCAGCTAATACAAGATCTTGTAACATTTCAATATCTTCTGGATCTACAACTTCTTCTTTAATTTTTACATCAAGAATTTGCTTGTGACCATTTGCGATAACCGTAACCATTCCGCCACCTGCTGTACCCTCAACTGTTTTTTCACCAAGTTCCTCTTGTGCTTTCGCCATTTGCTTTTGCATCTTTTGCATTTGCTTCATCATGTTATTCATATTTCCCATTCCGCCACGCATCATAATAAATTCCTCCTAGTTATTGTTATTCTTTTATTTCAATAAGTTGTTGCCCTACTAATTTTACCGCCTCATCTACGAGGGGATCTACTTTTTGTTCTGCAGCTTCTTCTGAATTTCCACCTTCACGCTGTAAAAATTCCTCTCGTATTTTCCCCCACTCACTCTTTGGAATTGCAATCATGTTTAACCTTTTACTAAGCAATTCAAAGAGAATCTGCTCTACAGTATCCATCGCATCACGATTTTCACTTGCCATTTTGCAATGTATCTCATATTGGAAAGCTAAAACATAAGAATCCTCAGAAGCTGCTACTGGTTCACTATTTTCTAATAATACAGCAAAAGCCACTTTGTTATAGGATTTAAGTCTTCCTAACAACTCACCCCATACACCTTTTAGCTGTTCTAAATTTTGGCGTTTTGCCTGCTTTAACACCTCATGTACACGACCAACAGGAATTTTCATATTCCCTGTCCGCACAGGTTTCGGTGCTGCACGTGTCTCTCTTACTTCCTGTCCTACACCAGCTGGTACTCCATTTTTCTTCACATGTTCCAATTCTTTTTCTAATTGTTGCATTCTGTTTATAATTGCTTGCAAACGATCCGTACCATTTGCTTGTACCATAAACTGCTGGCAAAGTTGTACCATAACAACCTCTAGGAAAATTCGCGGATGATTTGTCCACTTCATCTCCTGTTGCCCCTTACTAAGTGTATGAATAATTTCATAAATGATCTCAGGTTGCATCGCTTCACTTAGCATACGGAACTGTTCATCTACAATTACTCGTTCTAACATATGTTCTAATTGTGGTGAAGTTTGATATAAAAGCATATCACGATAATAGTAAATGAAGTCTTCCATAAAACGAACTGGGTCTTTTCCTTTACTCATCATATCATCAATAATACGCAACGCTCTTGATACATCATTCTCTCTTATACATTCTACAAGATTACCTAAATATTGTTGAGAAACAGAACCTGTTACCGCTAAGACGTCCTCAGTCGTAACAATCTCATCGCTATAAGAAATAGCCTGATCAATCAGACTAAGCGCATCACGCATGCCACCTTCAGCAGCACGTGCAACAATTTGCAACGCCTCATCTTCTACCTTTGTACCTTCATTTGTAACAACTGTCGCTAGTCTCTCTACAATGTCATGTACTGATATCTTTCGAAATTCGAAGCGTTGACAGCGTGAAATGATTGTAGGTGGAATTTTATGAGGCTCTGTTGTCGCCAAAATAAAGATAACATGTGATGGCGGCTCTTCTAATGTCTTTAACAGCGCATTAAAAGCCCCCATAGAAAGCATGTGAACCTCATCGATAATGTATACTTTATATCTCACTGCACTTGGGGCATACTTTACTTTATCTCTTATATCTCGAATTTCATCTACACCGTTATTTGAAGCCGCATCAATTTCTAATACATCCGAAATAGACCCTTTTGTAATGCCTAAACACGCAGGACATTCATTACAAGGTTCAGCTACTGGAGCATGCTCACAGTTAATTGCCTTTGCAAATACTTTTGCAATTGTCGTTTTACCTGTTCCTCTCGGGCCAGAAAACAAATAAGCATGCGAAGCTTTCTCCTGAAGAAGGGCATTCTGCAACGTTTTTGTTACGTGCTTTTGACCAACTACATCTTCAAACTTTTGCGGCCTCCATGTTCGGTATAACGCTTGGTATGACACGAAAATACGGCCTCCCTCAAAGGTTATTATCTTGTATATTATAACCCATTCTGTTTATAGATTCCAAAAGTTATTTTCTATGCAAAAAACCCACCTCTTTGTATGAGGTGGGTTTTGTATACATATATAACTGCCGTGCACCTTCTGTCGATTACGTACCATAAGCGTTACTTAAGCAGTTAGCTCGGTTCAGGCACTCCTGCGGCACACGAGAAGACCCGCTTATTGCTGCTTCCTTCCGGACCTGACAAGGTTCACGGGGTCCCGTTGCGCAGGACCCAAACGTCAACACCACTTACTTAAGGCAGGCCTTACAGCAACATAACCTCGAGAAGGGATTCGGCCTCGCTAGAGCGGATTGCGAGTACAGGGCACCGCTACCTCCCCGCTTAGCACGGCAAAGTTAAAACCAATATTCGGTTGCCTTATTGAAGGCATTATCAGTATAACTTGTTTCTTCATAAATTGCAAACCTGTTAACGAGCAATATTTTCATCCAATTTTTTCTTTTGCTCTTTTCTCTTTTTTCGCAGCCCCTTAAAAAAGTTTGTTAACAACGCTCCACACTCTTCTTCCATCACACCAGATACTACTTCACATTGATGATTAAAACGCTCATCGGTTAAAAGGTTCATTAACGTACCTGCACATCCGCCTTTTGGATCACTTGCACCATATACCACACGTTTTACACGCGATAAAACAAGTCCGCCTGCGCACATTGGGCATGGCTCTAATGTAACATATAGCGTAGCGTTTTCTAGGCGCCACGTACCTAACTTTTTGCAAGCTTCATCTATAGCTAATAACTCTGCATGAGCGATTGATCGTTGCTCTGTCTCCCTTAAATTATGAGCAACGCTGATCACTTCCCCATCTAGTACAATAACAGCTCCAATTGGAACTTCTTGAATTCCTTCAGCCTTCTTTGCTTCTTCTATTGCAAGCTGCATAAAATAAATGTCTTGTTCCATAATACAGTCCTCTCATTACGAATAAAGTATTATAACCCTTTACTCCTATATCAACCCATTTTGATTTTTGAGTATATAATCCCCTGCTAAACAGAATAAAAATTGATCTCCACTCATTTTTTCCTTTCAGTTTCACCTGGCATGGGGCAGGAAAAGGATTTGATCACTTCTATGCAGGATCGCAACCTCTCTCCCGCTCTAAAAGAATGAGTCCATGCTTTTTTTCATTTATATTCATATACGTACTATTCAATTATCCTTCTTCTTACAGATACAGGATAACTTTCACACATTCAATCCAACCTAAAGAAAAGAAAGGGTGACTACATATGAAAAATACTGCACTACTCATTATTGACATGATTAATGACTTTCAATTCTCACACGGGCCAATCCTTTCAAAAAAATGTCAAATAATTATAGAGCCCATCTTACAATTAAAACGAACAATGAAAATGAATGGTTATCCTGTTATTTATATTAACGATCATTACCAACTATGGAGAGCTGATATCGACCAACTTATTACTCATTGCACAAATAATTATAGCAAAAACATTATACAAGCAATTGCCCCCAGCACAGATGACTATGTTTTTATTAAACCACATTATTCGGCATTTTATGAAACTCCCTTAAATTCTTTATTAGGACATTTAAAGGTTGAAAAACTTATCATAACAGGGATTGCGGGAAACATATGCATCCTTTTTACAGCGAATGATGCTCATATGAGAAACTACACATTATATGTACCTCAAGATTGTACTGCTTCTAATTCTGATCAAGATAATAAACACGCTTTAAAAATAATGGAAACGACATTAAAGGCAAATATCATGCCCTCTCCTCAATTAAAATTTGAATAGCATGCGTCGATTTTCTAACTTTTTATGACAAATTAGTCCGCTTGCTTCCCTCTTATGCTACAATAATTCTGTTTTGTGCTTTTTATTTACAGGAAATTATGAATTGAAAGGAGGAAACAGCGTGACCGGAGTACCATTTATTACGGTTGAAGGACCAATCGGTGTTGGAAAAACTTCACTTGCGAAGGAAATTTCAACTCACATGCAACTCCATTTATTAAAAGAAATTGTTGATGAAAATCCTTTCTTAGGAAAGTTTTATGAAAACATTGAAGAATGGAGTTTTCAAACAGAAATGTTCTTTCTTTGCAATCGCTATAAACAATTGGAAGACATTAATATAAAATACTTGAATCAGCGTAAGCCAGTAGTAGCAGATTATCATATATTTAAAAATTTAATTTTTGCATCTCGCACATTAAAAGACGCTCAATATGACAAGTACATGCAAATTTATCGTATTCTTACGCAAGATATGCCCGTACCAAATGTCATTGTATATTTAACAGCAAGCCTAGAAACATTACAAAAACGGATCGCGATGCGTGGACGTGAATTTGAGAAAAACATGGATCCAAATTACTTACTACAACTTACCAAAGATTACGAAACGGCAATGGATGCCTTTAAAAAAGACCATCCTGATATTCCAGTGTTAAAATTCAATGGAGATAACATGGATTTCATTAAAAATAGTGAAGACTTGAATGTAATTTTATCCACTCTCCAAAATACACTCTCAAAGGGGACGAAATAGCAATGAATTTAAGGCAAAAGTATGATATACCAAATGATGCAGTAATTACAATTGCTGGTACAGTCGGAGTTGGTAAATCAACTATGACAACTGCACTGGCTAACGCTTTAGGTTACCGTACATCATTTGAAAAAGTAGATTCGAATCCATATTTAGATAAGTTCTATGGTGATTTCACACGCTGGAGCTTCCACTTACAAGTTTATTTTTTGGCAGAAAGATTTAAAGAACAAAAAAGAATCTTCGAATACGGCGGTGGCTTTGTACAAGATCGCTCTATCTATGAAGATACTGGTATTTTTGCAAAAATGCATCACGAAAAAGGAACAATGACGGAAACGGACTATGAAACATACAAAGGGTTGTTCGATGCAATGGTTATGACACCTTACTTCCCTCATCCAGACTTATTAATCTATTTAGAAGGTTCTTTTGATGATATTGTCAGTCGCATTCAAGAACGTGGTCGCCCAATGGAACAACAAACACCAATTGAGTATTGGCAAGAAATGCACGGGCGTTATGAAAATTGGATTAATAACTTTAACTCATGTCCAATCCTGCGTCTAAATATTAATGAATATGATATCTTAAAAGATGAAAGCTCGATTGAACCAATCATTAAGAAAATTGGACATTTTTTAAACCAAACACGTAAGCTTGTGAAATAAAAAACCCGTGCAGATGCACGGGTTTTTCCATTAACTTACTTCTTCTTTTTCGTTGGAGCAATAATTTCGCTCTCAGGTTTCCCAGCATTAATACGCTGACGAACGGTGCTTGTACTAATATCATATGCTTCAGCAATTTCTTTAACAGTCATTTCTTTTCCATTAATAATTGCTGTTAATACTTTACCAGTACGTTTTGGAGCTGCATCTTTTTCAGCAGTTTTTTTCGGTGCCTCTACTTTTTTCGCTTCTTTCTTCACATTACAAGTACAACCGCAAAGTTTACGGAATGTATCATCACTTATAATACGAGATACGTTTGCACCACTATTTAAAATTCTATTGTTCTTACAGACTGGGCATTGTACATAATATAAAGTTTTTCCATCTAGAGGAAATGTTTGTATAATAAGATCCATGTTGACTCCTTTCATATCTATGAAGATAATCATCGGAATATGAGTGTTTCATAAGGCCAAACTTCACCTTACATCATACTTTCTGATTGGCTTTAAAATAAAAACTCGTTACGTGTTGGTAACGAGTTCTCCAATCTCCACTTATATGCGCTGTTGTCAATTATATCTGGAGGAGGTAGAGGGATTCGAACCCCCGCGCGACTCTCGCCGCCTGTCGGTTTTCAAGACCGATCCCTTCAGCCAGACTTGGGTATACCTCCATATTGACATCCAATATAATATCAAAAGAAAAACAGTTAGTCAACCCTACCATCATAAATTATGAGGAAAGGAAAATGTTACTTTTCCTTTCCCTTCATGTTGCTACTGACAACACCTGGAATTACCAATCACTCATACCGATGAAAGTTTTAATTTATTTAATAACTGTTTTTCCTCCCATATAAGGGCGAAGAACTTCTGGAATTATAATTGTACCATCTTCTTGCTGGTAGTTTTCTAAAATCGCTGCAACTGTACGTCCAATTGCAAGTCCAGATCCATTTAGTGTATGAACAGGTTCTGGTTTAGCATTTGGTTCACGACGGAAACGAATATTCGCACGTCTTGCTTGGAAAGCTTCAAAGTTACTACAAGAAGAAATCTCACGATATGTTCCATAACTTGGAATCCATACTTCGATATCATATTTCTTCGCTGCTGTAAATCCTAAATCTCCTGTACACATGCTCATAACACGATATGGTAGACCTAATAATTGTAACACGCGTTCTGCATCATTTGTTAATTTTTCTAATTCTTCATAAGAATCTTCTGGTTTAACAAATTTCACAAGCTCAACTTTATTAAATTGATGCTGACGGATTAAACCACGTGTATCACGACCAGCTGAACCTGCTTCAGAACGGAAGCATGCACTAAATGCTGCATAACGAATTGGCAATTGGTCTGCACTTAAAATCTCATCACGATGCATATTTGTTACAGGTACTTCAGCTGTAGGAATCAAGAAATAGTCTTCACTTTCAATACGGAATGCATCTTCTTCAAATTTCGGGAGCTGCCCTGTCCCTGTCATGCTTGCCCGATTTACCATATATGGAGGCAACACTTCTTCATATCCATGTTCTTCTGTGTGAAGATCAAGCATAAAACTAATTAAAGCACGTTCTAACTTTGCACCTGCACCTTTAGAAAATACAAAGCGGCTTCCCGTTACTTTAGCAGCACGCTCGAAATCTAAAATCCCTAAGTCAGTTGCAAGATCCCAATGAGGTTTTGGTTCAAAATTAAATTCTTTTACTTCTCCCCAAGTACGAGCTACCACGTTATCATCTTCTGTGTCACCAATTGGCGCAGATTCATGAGGGATATTTGGGATAGAAAGCATTAATCTTTCTAAATCTTCTTCAACTGTACGAAGCTCATTATCAAAGTCTTTTACTTTTTCTCCTACTTCACGCATTTCTAAGATTAGCGCTTCTGCATCTTTCTTTTCACGCTTTAATACAGAAATTTGTTGAGATACTTCATTCCGCTTGCTTTTTAACTCTTCCGTTTGAACAAGCAACTCTCTTCTTCTTGTATCTAGTTCTTCGAAACGGCCGAAATCAGTTAAATCTTCGCCTCTATGCTGTAACTTTGCTTTTACTTCTTCAAAATTCGCACGTAAAAATTTAATATCAAGCATTATATATTCCTCCTTTTATTTTATAAAACACAAAAAACTCCCGTCCCTATAAAAAGGGACGGGAGTTAACCCGCGTTGCCACCCTAGTTGAAAGCAATGTTGCTTTCCTCTCAAGTAGAAATAACGACTCTTCACCGGAAATGTTTACTAATCATAAAGATATTCCACATTTCATTCCAGGATGGATTCACAAACTGTTTCTATCGGTTTCCACCAACCACCGACTCTCTATAAGAAACACTATTTGTTACTATTTCCTATCAACACGTTTATTTTATAAAATTGTTACCATCAATTTACTATAATCTTATACAAGTTGCAAGTTACTTATACAACTTTTTTCATTTTTTCTTCTTTCACCATTTGCACAAAATATGCTGTAACACGATGATCATCCGTTAACTCCGGATGGAAAGAAGCTGCTAAAAACGGTCCTTGTCTTACTGCTACCATTCGATCATTGTGCATAGAAAGAATTTCTACGTTGTCCCCTACACTTACAACGTATGGTGCACGAATAAATACACCAATAAAGTCTTCTCCTACCCCTTTTATCGAAAGGGCAGCTTCGAAGCTATCCTTTTGGCGTCCAAACGCATTACGTTCAACTGTAATATCCATAGCACCGATATGAGATTCTTCATAACCAATAAGATTGTTTGCAAGTAAAATCATACCTGCACACGTACCAAACATTGGTTTACCAGATTTCGCAAATTCACGAAGTGGTTCCATAAAATCGTACTTATCAATAAGACGACGCATTGTTGTACTTTCCCCACCTGGCAAAATAAGACCATCAATTTCTTCAAGTTGTTCTATACGTTTTACAATTACAGCTTCTGCACCACTTGCTTCAACTGCTTTTACATGCTCACGAACAGCACCTTGAAGACCTAATACACCGACTTTAACCATTTCAAAATCTCCTTTAATTACCAACCGCGCTCTTGCATGCGTTGTTCTGGTAATAATGTTGAAATTTCGACACCTTTCATTGCAGTACCCAATCCTTTAGAAAGGCTTGCAATTAGTTCATAATCTTCGTAATGTGTCGTTGCTTCAACAATTGCACGTGCGAATTTTTCTGGGTTTTCTGATTTGAAGATACCAGATCCTACGAACACACCATCTGCACCAAGTTGCATCATTAATGCAGCATCTGCTGGCGTTGCTACACCACCTGCTGCAAAGTTTACAACTGGCAGACGACCAAGACGTTTAATTTCCAGTAATACTTCATATGGAGCACCAGTATTTTTTGCATATGTCATTAATTCGTCTTCACGTAGGTTCGCAACTTGACGGATTTCAGCGTTTACTTGACGCATATGTCGCACTGCTTCTACAATGTTTCCTGTTCCAGGCTCGCCTTTTGTACGAAGCATAGATGCGCCTTCTGCAATACGACGCGCTGCCTCTCCAATATCACGACATCCACATACAAATGGAACAGTGTAATCACGTTTATTTAAATGATATACTTCATCAGCTGGAGTTAATACTTCACTCTCATCAATGTAGTCTACCCCTAATGATTCTAGCACACGTGCTTCCACAAGGTGACCAATACGGCATTTTGCCATAACCGGAATTGATACGGCACCCATAACCTCTTCAACAATTGTTGGATCTGCCATACGTGCAACGCCACCTGCTGCACGAATATCTGCAGGAACGCGTTCTAGTGCCATAACTGCAACTGCGCCCGCTTCTTCTGCAATTTTTGCTTGCTCAGCGTTAACTACGTCCATGATAACGCCGCCTTTTTGCATTTCTGCCATTCCACGTTTTACACGTTCTGTCCCTGTTACATTTGTCATGTACAAAAACCCCCCTAGGTGAATTGCTTTTCCCCGTTAAAGGCGAAAATTAAGAATACTCTTACATTCTACCACTAACTATTAGAGGCTTGTCCACTACTTTTTCATAAAGTCGGTATGAAAAATGGAATAAAAAAAAGCTCCTACAATGAGGAGCTCTTAAAACCAACCTTTTACTGTGTCAACAGCACTATTCCAAATTCCACTAAAGAAAGAGCCAACGCCACGCATAGAGCGTGTAAACCAGTTTGCTTTTTCTACTTCTGATTTTGTAACAAGATCTACTTGTAATGATTTACCTGATAAAAATCCAGGGTCATTATTATCTTTAGGGGATACAACCATTTGACCAAGTGTTGTACCTTTTTTAATTGGTGCTTCTTTTTCTTTACCTGTATCTTTAAATTCTGTTTTATATACATCTTTACTTCCTTTTGGTATCGGAAGTGTAACAGCTTGTTTCGTTTGTAATGTAACATCTTTATCTTTTGCATTTTCTACTCGTACAGTTTCATGCCCTTTTATTGCAGAACCTTTTGGATACACTTTTTTCACATCGAAGTTTGTAAAGCCATAATCAAATAATTTTTTTGTTTCGTCAAAACGTGCTGTATGAGAATTTGTTTTAATAACGACAGAAATTAAACGCATACCATTTCTTTCCGCTGTACCTGTAAAACAATCTCCAGCTTCTGGAGTAGATCCTGTTTTCAAGCCATCTACACCTTCATATTCCTTAACTAGTCCTTTTAGCATCCAGTTCCAGTTATCCATTTTAACAGGATATTTTCCACCTTCTTGGAACACTTTTTTCGGAATTTTCGCTGTATCTAATACTTTAGGGAAATCTTGAATTAGACGTTGCGCTAAAATCGCGACCTCTCTCGCAGACATTTTATTTTCTTCATCCGGTGTTGTGCCTTCAGGATGGTGTCCTTTTAAATCATGGTTTGTTAAGCCTGTAGAGTTTACGAATTTATAATTTTTTAATCCAAACTCTTTCGCCTTATCATTCATCATTTTTACAAAGTCTACTTCTTTACCTGCAGCTGCTTCTGCTAAAGCAATCGTTGCACCATTTGCAGAATAGATTGCCATTGCCTCATATAACTCTTTTACCGTATAAGAGCCACCATTTTCTAATGGAACGTTTGATAATGAGCGATCTTGTGAAATCTTATGTGCATATTCAGAAACTGTTACCTTTTGGTCCCACTTAAGTTTCCCTTTAGCCACCGACTCATTAATTAAGTATTCACTCATCATTTTCGTCATACTAGCAATTGCTAATAATTCATCTGCATTTTTTTGATACAAAATTTTCCCTGAATTTGCTTCTACTAAAATTGCTGCTCCTGCTTCAACGTTTAAAGCAGCACCCGTTTCTGCTGATGCACTGCCATATGTAACAAACATGCTGCAAAATAGTGTAAGCACTGTTACCATTGCAATGAATCGCTTGCAAAACATACCTTTCACTTCTGTTACCCCCAATATCTTTGTACTCACATAACCGTTATTCTAACATAATCAAAAAAAAATAGACAGAGATATCAAATCTCCATCTATTTACATATAAGACATTATAAAGAGTAATTTGGAGCCTCTTTTGTAATTTGTACGTGATGTGGGTGACTCTCACGTAAACCAGCACCTGACATACGAATGAATTGTGCATTCTCACGTAAGAATTCTAAGTCATTTGCTCCACAATATCCCATACCTGCACGTAATCCACCAACTAATTGGTGAACTGTATCAGCTAGAGGTCCCTTAAATGGTACACGGCCTTCGATACCTTCTGGAACAAGTTTTTTGTTTCCTTCTTGGAAATAACGATCTTTACTTCCTTTTTCCATCGCTCCAACAGAACCCATACCGCGATATACTTTAAATTGGCGACCTTGGTAAATTTCAGTTTCTCCTGGGCTTTCAGCTACACCAGCAAACATACTACCAAGCATTACAACGTTTGCTCCTGCTGCTAAAGCTTTTACCATATCTCCAGAGTATTTAATACCACCGTCAGCAATAACTGGGATACCGTGTTTACGAGCTTCTGTCGCACAATCATATACTGCCGTTAATTGCGGTACACCAACACCAGCTACAACACGTGTTGTACAGATAGAACCTGGTCCAATACCAACTTTGATAACATTTGCACCTGCTTCAATTAATGCGCGTGTTGCTTCAGCTGTGGCAACGTTACCTGCAATAATGTTCAATGTCGGATACTTTGCACGAACTTCTTTTACTTTCTCAATAACACCTTGAGAATGTCCGTGAGCTGTATCAAGTACAATTACGTCTACGTTTGCTTTTACTAATGCATCGATACGAAGAATAGCATCTGCAGTTACACCAACTGCTGCTCCAACTAATAAACGACCTTGTTTATCTTTTGCAGAGTTTGGAAACTCAATTACTTTTTCAATATCTTTAATGGTGATAAGCCCTTGTAATACACCGCTATTATCAAGAAGAGGGAGCTTTTCAATTTTGTATTTCTGTAGGATCTTTTCAGCTTCTTCTAGTGTTGTACCAACTGGAGCTGTAATCAATTGCTCCTTTGTCATCACATCGGAAATTTTGATGGAATAATCTTGGATAAAACGCATATCACGGTTTGTAATAATACCAACTAATTTTTGCTCTTCTAAATTATTTACAATTGGTACACCTGAGATACGATATTTTCCCATAAGATGTTCTGCATCATATACTTGATGTTCTGGAGTTAAAAAGAAAGGATCTGAGATAACGCCGCTTTCAGAGCGTTTTACTTTATCAACCTGCTCAGCTTGTTGCTCGATAGACATATTCTTATGAATAATCCCTAAACCGCCTTGACGCGCCATTGCAATAGCCATATCAGCTTCTGTTACTGTATCCATCCCTGCGCTAATTAAAGGAATGTTTAACTGCAAGCTTTCGGATAGAACTGTTTTAACACTCACTTCTCTTGGCAATACATCTGACTTCGCTGGTACAAGTAATACATCATCGAATGTCAAACCTTCTTTAACAAATTTAGATTCCCACATAATTGTTCCCCCCATGATACCAGAAATTATTATTAGTAGCTTAACAATTGGTTAAAATACTGTCAAGAACGTACATATATGTTAGAATTTTTAGACAATAAAAGGAGCGTAATATATGCATCATCCATCTTATACTTGGCAGCAACTAAGTTTCTTTTTTTCATCCCAACATGTACAGCGTTATCTTGCCCGCTGTTATGAAAAATTACCAATTGAAAACGCTGAAAAGAAAAGTTTCGAGAATTGCTATCCTTTCATTTATTATTTGGAACACGGAAAAAGTTATTATGAATTATGTAAAACTGCACCTTTCTCTATTCAACCTATGTTGTTATTTTACGGGATGAGTCAACTTTTAAAAGCATGTTTATTAACCGTTGATCCAAACTATCCAGAATCAACAACCGTCTTAGCTCATGGAGTTACAACGCGTAAACGAAAAAAACAAGGATACCAGTTTTTAGAGGATGAGGTTAAAGTACAGAAAAATGGATTATTCACTCATGTTGCAGAACGGATGTTTCACATGAAACACTTAGAGGCAGAAAAATTTATTATGCTAGAACTAATGGGGAAAATTCCTGAATTAAAAACCCTATTTCAACATAGTCAAAAAGAGAAAATATTATATAAAGTTAATGTGGTAGACGAACAGCATATTTCATTTTCCTCTGGCATACTTGATCGCTTACACATGACGCAAGAACGTTTTTCTCGTTACATAGAAACATCTTGTAAGCACCTCTTTATACAGTACATACCGAGTGAAGAGGCTGAATCTGATTTGTTATTTTCAGCTTCCTCTAAAACATGGAACCCTTTATACAGTACACCATTTTCTTATGATTGCAATACCAGCACTTATTATTTGCCAATAACTAAAGATGTAAGAGATTGTAAATCACTCTTACCAGAACTACTCATACATTATTTATTACTCTACAATTTAAGTATGATTTCTCGCTACGAGACTGACTGGTGGTACGACTTATTAGGAAGCTACGCCTCTGAAGATTACCCATTTATTTATCAATTTTTAGGGGTTTCCGCAAAAAAAATCCCTTACTATGTTTTATTATTTTTACTAGGTCAACACTCTCCGATTTCTTAGGAAATAAAAAAAGCACGAGTCAATTGACTCGTGCTTTAATTGCTTGGCGACGTCCTACTCTCACAGGGACAAGGTCCCAACTACCATCGGCGCTAGAGAGCTTAACTTCCGTGTTCGGTATGGGAACGGGTGTGACCTCTCTGCCATCATCACCAAACTATTGAAGGCATATTCCTTCAAAACTAGATAACATTTGCATTCATATTATATGGTTAAGTCCTCGATCTATTAGTATTCGTCAGCTCCACATGTCACCATGCTTCCACCTCGAACCTATCAACCTGATCATCTTTCAGGGATCTTACTAGCTTACGCTATGGGAAATCTCATCT
>NZ_AXVB01000038.1:0-13557 GCF_000482345.1 Bacillus sp. UNC437CL72CviS29
AAAAAAAAGAAAGGAATTCAAAATCAAAGAGGGAAAAACAAAGAAGGAACGTATGATTAATCTCACTTCTATTTTTGATGAAATCTATTCCTATGCTCAAACACTAGAAAGTACCTGGTTGCTTCCATCTCGAAAAGGAAACCAACCGATTAGTAAAATTCAGGCTTATCGACAATTGCAAAAAGCCGGAGATTTCGCCGGTGTAGAATCCATTGGAACCCACACTATGCGCAAAACCTTCGGCTATTGGTTCTATAAACAAACAAAAGATGTCGCTATGTTGCAAGAAATACTGAATCATAGCACTCCACAAATTACCCTTAAATATATTGGAATCAATAAAGAAGAAAAAGATAATGTACTTGATACATTTCTTATTTAATTCCAAAATAAAAAAGCATCTAACTTAAGGTGCTTTTTTATTTTCAAAAGGCTACTTTTAAATAGAGTAAAATATTCATCCTCTATTCAATATTTTGGCCCCATCATCATAAATTGATTTGATAGACCTTCGACTGCTTTTCTATACTTTTCTAAATCACCTTCTATATTTCTAAAAGCATCAATTCTATAAGCAAGTTCGCTTTCCAACTCAGTAAGTCTTCTTTCAACTTCTTTTGAAGTATTTCCATCCCATCTATCAGCTAAAACCGTTTTTATAGATCTTAAATTTTTTCTATGATTCTCTAAATCTGATATACATTTCACTAAATCATTTTGTGCGCCTAATACATCTACGGCATGATTAATAACATCATAATTCTTCATACAATCCTCCCCTTCCGTTAGCTCTTAGTATCTACTTGTTTGAATTTATCCGCTTGTTGATCTATAAAGTCCGCTGCTGAACGAACTGGCTCCATATAACTTCTTTGAAAGCCATAAACAGCATAAGTTATCGTGTTAATTAAATTTCCATCTACACTAGCTGGTGATTCGTTTAACACATTAATTATTTTATTACTTGCTCCAGTAAGCTTTTGATTTATATCTTCTATTTCTCTTTTTAAATTCCGCGTAATTTGCTTTACCTCTTCTACTGATAGACGAATCCTTATTTCACCTGCACGAGGAGAAGATAAAAGCCTTTGGCCAGTTTCTCCATCATACATATTTGGCATATTGAATAAACCATATTTATCATAAGAATAATTACCCGTAGAATGATAATTCGGTCCCGCACCTGTCATGACAATCCTCGACATATTGTAACCGGTCATTAAGGATGATAAAAATGGATTAAATCGACTTATATCATGAATTAAATTATTATTTTTAGCATTAGGCTTATCCGTATAATACAAATGTCCGATACGACCTCTTTGTGTGTTATCATTCCCTTTAAATCCTGTAAATACTGTATCGTTGGGATTTCCATAAGTTGTAATCAGATTTTGATATTCTCCCCTTAACGCTTTTTCCTTTTTATCTTTAGGTAATAAATCAATAACATTTGGAGCTTCAAAACTTACAGCTGGCACATTATTCATAACCCCTGCATATTCACCTAAACCACCACCTAAAGAATGACCAGTTAATGTAAGCTGATACCCCTCTAGGCCATTTTCAGGATCTGACATATACTTCTTTACCTCTTTCGTTAAAACATCAGCATTAGTAAATTGACTTTCCATAATAATTTTTTGAGCTCTTTCTCTAGATGCAGCAAAGTTAAATTGCTCAGTTAAAGGAAGCGACGAGATATCTAATGCATTCATCTTATCTAAGCTTTCTTGATTTTTCCTTAAACGTCCCCCAAATACATCGAAAGCATCCGTGTCATAAAAATCTCGTCCCTCTTGTGAACCACGATAAGCAATAACAATTTGTTTTGTTTCATCATTTTTATAAATAGTTACATCAAAACTATTGTTAGGATTATGTAATGATATAGAAGTAGGTATCTCAACACGTTTCCAAGTTTCTAAATGATCCCCAACTTTTATGTCAACTCTAGAATTATCTATATAACTAGCATCTGATAAACGAACAAGAGCTTCATCACTAACTGAACTACCCATGGTTTCCATCTCCCTAAAAAAGATTTATAGTATAAATTATAAAATAATTTTAGGAGGGAAAATATGGGTAATTTTAAAAAGAAAAATATCATATTTTCAATCATTATAGCAATTATAATTTTAGCCATAGGATGTACTTCATTAATTATTCACAATAAAAATATAACAAAAGAAAAAGCTGCTAAAGTTTCCATAGAACATATGAAAAAGGAAAAAAATATAGACTTTGTGGTAACTGATGTTAAAATCGAACATTTAGAACGCGAAGGTTATATTACTGTCTCAGGATATGATAAAAATAATAAACCAAAAAAACATTACGTTGTAGTAAATAAAATTCAAAATTATGAAATCGCGTATTCGGGAGAAAAATAATCACTGTCAACAGAAAACTCTCAACAACCAAATCAATAAAATAACATACTAATAGCAAGGGAATGCTTGTATACTGATCTGTACTGCATTCCCTTATTGTATGTATGCTATATTCTTATTCGCCTTTTTCTAACAGTAGAACCACGAATCTTGGCGAAGACATTGGTCTTTGCTCTGTCCTGGCGTTCGTCCTCGCTTTTTATTCCACGATTCCCTTGACGACCACGAGCCCCAAATTCCAAAAGTCAACTTCAACGGGCAAAAAACGCCCTTCTTGAGCCCCTCTGACGAGTTTGCATGAGGGTTCCCCTCATCGTCAAAGAACTTTCGCGGCATAAACACTCAAACTCAGCAAATCACTTCCAAAATTGATACCATTTCTTTTTATAAATTTAAATATTAATGAAAATTTATAAAGAAAAGACCTTTCATTTTAATTAAAAGGTCTTTTCTTTGACTATATATGTATTAAGATTTATATTTTTTGACTGTATAAGGAATGGTCACAATATATAAATCTATAGCATAGATTGTAACCCAAATACCTTTACCTTCAGACGCTAATTTTTCATTTAATTGTGATAAATGCTCTGAAACTTTTCTTTTACCCCATTTTCTAGGAAACCAATGAAAAACCTTAGGAACATTATGTTTCTTGTTATACCATACATTCAATCTCCAAAAAATGAAAAAAAACGAGACAATCATTACAATACAAAAAATATCAAAATATGAAATTCCTAAAATCATATAATACATTCTCCATTTTCACTAAAACTCAGATAATTTATCTCTTAATTCTAATTCATCCTCTGTTTCAAAACCCTTAAATAATAAATGAACAATCTGGTTATGGTTAAAAAACACATTATATTCTTTTGATAAATTACCATGAGGATATGGACAAGCAACATAATCCCATAATTTATTATCAGCTTGTTGTTGTTTTCTTCCATAAATCATAAGAGATTGATTAATTTCTTCTACAAGAACTACAGAACCAATTGGTAATAGTTCGCTTCCAATTGGTAATTTTGGTGTATATATATTTTCCATACAAAACTCCTCCTAAATAAAATAATTACTACTTTAAAAATAAAGATGTGATTTTATAAAAAATAAAGAAAGCTAGTGGCATCACTATACCAAAAATTAGAGATAATATCATTTTCTCTTTAAAAGTAGCATCTGCTCCAAACCAAAGGGCTAATAAACTAGAAGGAACAGCAATAAAACCAAAAATGATTAAAATCTTTTTAAATACCTGCAATGAAAGCAAAAACTCTTCCTCCTTATAAATACAACATTTTAACCTTTCTCTACACCAAACTTTATTCCCAAACCAATACCAAGTCCAAGACTTAATTCATTTTTTAATCCAAATTTAGCCTCTCCACCTATACTACCATAAGCTGCTTCTCCACCAACAACTACTTTCCAATCAGTAAAAGGTAACGGTATTTTAACTTCTCCCTCAGCCTTAGCTAAGTCAGCTTTTGCACTAAAACCATAGTAACCATCCTTAGCCACAACACCAGCTTCAGCATCTCCCAGTTTAAGATGTAATTTCCCATATTCATGATCTACACCAATATCATTAAAAGTACCAGCAATCTTTGCTTCTCCACCTATGCCTCCACCAAATTGAACTTTAGCTTCACCTCTTAGCAACTGTTCATGAATCGTAAAATCTCCTGCTTTAAAACCAGCATCTACGAGTGCACCTTTAGCCTCTCCACCAATTTTATCCATAGATGTTAAATCACTAAAAAAAGCATTCACATTTTTAGGAAGTTGTATATCTGTTTCATACTTTAACACACTAGCAAAAGTACTATCATCTTTATCTGGATTTCCAACTACCGCACCAGATTCCTTAATTTTCAAATGATCAGATGAATCAGTAGTCGTCTTCATAAATTTATTGAACGATTCAGAAACAGGATCATAATTCTCATCCGTAGTTTCAAATTTCTCAGCAATACGATTTAACTCATCCTCTATATTAGTTAAAACCTTAACATAAGATTCATGACCCTTATTTAATGTAGGTAAATCATTATAAAAAGATAAACTTGAAGCACCTATCCAACGCATTTGAAGATTTAAGAGTTCGCCAAGAATTCTAGTATGTCGATCTGTAGATTCAGAAACAGCATGTTTAAAACTATTCGCTTTATTCCTTAACTCTTCTGGTTTAATTTTAATTTCAGTCACCTATATCCCCCCCTTATCTCACATCATCAATAAAAATATTTAAATTCTTCATTAATATAATTGGTTAATTCTTCAAAAAAATCAAGATAAAAATAAAATTGTGGGATTTTTAGCCTAATTCTGTATTCTTTATAATATATTATATAAATAATTTCACGTAACGTAATAATATACATCTACAATCAATCACACATAAAAATAATCAATTAAAAGGAGCCCTAAAGAGTAAGAACATATTAATATGTTCTTACTCTTTAGGGCTCCTTTTGTAATTATGTTCTATTCTTATTCGTCTTTTTCTAACATTAGAACCACGAATCTTGACGAAGACATTTGTCTTTGCTGAATTCTGTCGTCCGTCCTCGCTTTTTATTCCACGGTTCCCTTGACCACGAGCCTCCGAACCCTCAAACTCCCAAAGCTAACCCCAGCGGGCAAAAACCGCCCTTTTGGGGCCACCTCTGGCGAGTTTGCATGAGGGTTCCCCTCATCGTCAAGGAACTTTCGCGGCATAAACGTCAGGACTCAGATTATAAATCTCAAAAAATCATTTTCTAAATAATCTCGCAAAAAATCCTTTTGATTCCGTAGATGCTGTTAATGATTTTGTTTCTTGTACTTCACGAATTGTTTCAAGCAACTTCTGATCCCGTTTCTCTAACTTATTATCAATATAATCTTGTTGCTTTTGTAATTGTTCAATTAACAACTTATTAAATTCTTCTTGTTTCTCACTATATTCTCTAAGTTTACTAACTTCATTTTTTAATGCTTTTAATTCTTCAGCTAAAATCTCTCCAACTTCCTTACTAGGAACAGGCTTTATACTCTCTCCACCTGTAGCAAAATAATGTTCAATTTGTTTTATTGAATAATTCTGTTCTCGATGTAATTGCTTAACTATCTTCATTTGCTCAAGAGCTTTTTCATCAAAAATATTGTAACCTGACTCATTTTTCTCTAAAGAAATATATGTCTTTAATTCTTTCATCCAATTCCTTATAACATTTGGTGATTCATCTAAATATAATGCAACTTCTTTAACAGTCATAGCTATATAACCTGGGTTTTCTCCACCTAGGTATTCACTTTTATCCATCTTTTTACCCACCTTTAAAACCTAGATAAAAACCTAAATATTTTTAATATCAAGGGTTATTTCCAAAAAAAATCAATCTTAAAACCTAAGTATTAAACCTAGGTTTTTACTAATTCATTCTACTAAGGTTTATATCCTTCTGTCATATGAAAATAACGAAATTTTTCATATCTCCAATTTATACTTCATTTAGCAAAGATCTTAGCTGTGCCACAAAAAGTTTTCTAATAACCTTACAACAAACCACAATCAAAATCACATTCTTATTTTTTTAACATAATAAAATTCAGTTAAAAACAAGTCATTTTATAAAATTGGAAATTCTGAATCAAAAAAGAGAGAAGAGCATAAGGGGTTTTTGGGCCCAACTAGGGGTTGGGGCTAGGCAGAGCCTAGCTTAAACGTGGGTACACGAAAATTTCCAAGATGTGCACTCACGGTCGACTCAAAATTTTCTAATTACACGTATTTTTCGTTAAAAGTAGAGTCGAGGTTTACACAAGGTACCTTCATAGCACCAAATGTGCACCTACTGTAGACAACATATTTTTTATAACTTGCAATCAAACATTACTTTAAAATACTAAAAAAGATTCATCTAAATTAAGTAAATACAAAATAATACTTTAGAAACAGATAACAATAAAACGATAGATATCATTCAAACGACTCAAAATCCGTTTTAAAGAATGAAAATCTAAAATAATATTATTTGTCATGAAAATAAAAATAAACGCTTAAAAAACAAAATAAACGGTTTTAAATGAAGGTTTTCGTTTGCTTTTGGGGTTGAGGCTGGTTCGTCGTGTGGGGACGAAACCCCACATATAACGTATTCTATTAATTTGGTAAGTGAAATTTTAAACCGAACCACTAGCGGTTCGGCTCGTATAATAGCAAATTTAAGCCGATAATCCTTTAACTGCTTTTGGATGTATCGGCTTGGTGCCGCCAAAACTCGAGCCGAAAAAAGTTTTGCAAGGATGTAGCAAAGCGAAAAGGGTGGAGATTTTCTGAAGTGAAACGAAAGAAAATACGACCCGTTCCTTGCGGAACTTTTAGCCCCCTATATAGAGAGTGAGAAGAGACAAGCATACAAAAGCAGAAAAAAGTCAGTAATATCAAGGGATTTAAGTTTTTTTAAAGTTATCGAATTCGATAACTTTAGTTATCGAATTCGATAACTATAAAGGTATAAAAAAACCTGTATGAAATTCATACAGGTTACACTAATTTTATTGGTAAATTTTTTAATTCTTTTGGTTTTCTTATAAACATGGTTTGTAATGTTTGATTAATATTATCACGATCTCCACAAAGAATCACATTAGGGTTTATGTACAATGCATACATTCTAGCATTAATTCCATCTCTACCGGATTCAAAACGTCCAATTAGACCTTTTTCAATTAATTGCTTTACTAATCTACTAACTGTATTTTTACTAGAACCTATTTTTTCTGCTATTTCAGTTTGAGTCATAGGTAATTGTTCTTTTGCATTAATATCATGAACAATACAATTAGAACGAAAACCTATAAATCCAATGATTTTGTTTAAAAACATAATTTCTTCGTTTTTCAAATAATTATTTTGAATAAGATATAACCAATTCTCTTGAATGATTTGAGCAAATTTAGCTTTATTCTTTACTTTTCGTTCTGGGACTAACTTCATTCCATGAGAATTAGCTTTTGCTTGAAGTTCATTTGCTAAATACATCTCTTCTTCTGACAAAATCTTTGAATTCTCAATATCTCTCAATCTTGAATTCCTTTCAGCTTGTTCTAAATTGACGAGCTTTGACATAAACTTTCTCCTCTTTTCTAAGATTTTCAACTAGAGAAGAGGAACATTTTATGCTATGATTCTTATAGAAATTAAAAATAAATACAAGCATAAAAATCCCCTTATCTAATTGATGGTTTGGTCGCTTTCAATTATAACATAAGGGGATTTTTTATGGTCTTTCTTTAAAAATATATTACTTTGTTGGTCTTAAAAACTTAAATACTAATAGTAAAAAACTAAATAAAATAAAAACTTGAGCATCTTGACTAGGATTACCATCATAGCCATCTTGTATCTCAGTGATTATTTCATGTGTTTTCATTTATCCCATCTCCCTTTGTATAATTCAATTTATTAATACAACAAATTTTGTAACAAAAGAGCAACTATATTATGTATTTCATGTATCCAAAATACAACCCAAAATTCAGACATCGTAACATATGCTTTTTCATTTTTTTTATAATATATCCAATAAGCATAGTTATAACAAATTCCTATTACTGCAGTACATATTATATAAGTTATCCCAAATGGATGATTTAAACCAAATATTACTGATGAAATTAAAATAATTAATATATCATATTTTCGAATCCAAGGGATAAAACGAAGAATCCAAAATAAAAAAACTTGAAAAATTAAGGTTTCTAATAAAGGAGCTATAATTATAACCGATAAAATTTGTAAATATATAGATTCATTATTTGAAGGATGACTTTGCAATTCTGGTAACAATAAAGTAAATGGTATAGTAACTAAAAAAGTTAAAATTGACATAACTAATATAAATGATACTGGGCGCAAATCCCAAAAAAATTTATGTATTGTTTTTATCAATGATTATATCTCCTTTCACTAAAACATTTTAAAATGTTAAATTTATATAATAAGTTTTTTATCATATTAGCATAAAAATCATTTATTAGAAAATATAAATATTTGATTATTATTTATGTTACACGTTTTCAATTAACTATTCATAAAAATATATAACATAAATAATAAAAACAGGATTCATTTATTTATATAAATGAATCCTGTTTTTATTTAAAACCTTTTAAAGCTTACCATTTTCCATATGGAGCTCCATGTTTATATTGACTATCTCTTCGACCATAACCACCATATGTTTTTTCACGGCAATAACCATTGTCCCAACATTGT
Source organism: Bacillus sp. UNC437CL72CviS29 (assembly GCF_000482345.1). NCBI lineage: Bacteria > Bacillati > Bacillota > Bacilli > Caryophanales > Bacillaceae > Bacillus > Bacillus sp. UNC437CL72CviS29. The sequence continues at coordinate 8,671 of NZ_AXVB01000038.1, forward strand.
TTTGCAGCTGTAACAACAGGAACGATAGGACGCCAAATCCCTCCATTTGTTTCCATTTCCTTTTCAGTAAGAACAGTAAATTTTGCTTCATTTAATTTCATGAAAAAACCTCCCAATTAATATATTCATTAATTATTTTACCATGAATTTTTATATTTGTTTATATAAATTTTAAAAAATATAGATTTTTTTTTATTTTCCCACAAATAAAAATACTCGATGGGATTTCATTAATCTTTTTATCACCATACCACCTACATTTTAACGAAAAACTACGCTAAACAAATTCGATATAAAAAAACATTAAAATATAGGTGGTACCCCTATCCCGTCTAAATAGAGATAAAATTCAACTTACTTAATATAAATTTCCAAATTGCTTCTTCTCCTGTCACTACAGAGGCTTTACCTATCATTCCAGTATGTAATTCATTTAATTCTTTTGTATCAATCGTTGCTTCTAATTCATATACATAAGTTTTTAAATCCTTATCAAAAATAGGATGTGCCGATACGTACGTTACTATCCCTATCTGTTTATCTGTTTTCTTTAATTTAAATGAATACTGTACTTTATCTCCTTTTTTAATCCCTTTTATTTCCTCAACTGGAAGTGAAATTTTTACCTTTTTCTCATCTTCTTTAGGAATAATTGAAACTATCTCTTGACCGGGATCAACCAAATCACCTTGTTGTATGATAGAAGGAAATTGTACAATCCCATCCTTTTGCGCTTTTATAGTTGTCGTTTTATTTTGATTACGCAATCCGTCCAATTCTTGTTTTTTTACAAATATCTCTTGCTCTAGAGATTGAATTCGTTGATTAACTGAAATAACAGTGTTTTCCTTATATTGATTTAAAGCATCTTCTTTTTGTTTTTGTTTGCTCTCTCTAGTGCTATCAACTTTTTTTCTTTCACTTTCTAAAGTTCCTTTTCGTTGTTGAATTCGCTTTTCAACACTATTTTGTTGAGATTCTAAAGAATCTACTTTATCATCTAGTAATTGTTTTTGTTCCTCTAAAAGGCTTTCTTTCTTTGTTTGTTTTTTTACAGACTGTATCTCTCTTTGAACACTTTCTTTTTCGGCAATCAATCCTTGTAAAACCTCGTCTTGTTCATTTGTCAGCTTACTATTCTCTATATCTTTTATCTCAGTTTCTTTTTCATTTTGTAAGGATTGATAACCTTGCTCATATGCTTTATATTCTTCTCTTATTTTTTTATCTACTTCATCAGAAAAAGATAATTGATGAGATTGAATGCTCTGTTTTAATTGTTCTAACATCCATTTTTGTCGTTCTAAATGTTGAACAATTTGATCCGTTTGATTTTGCTTATCCGTTAATTCCTGATACTTTAATTGAACCAAAATATCACCAGTTTTCACTTCATCTCCAGACTTGACAGCAACAGTATCTACAATACCTACAGTTTGAGTTCTAGATACACTTATATCTGATTTACCTTGTATCATTGCAGTTCCCTTACTCACGATATCTAACTTTCCAACATATGCCCAAATCACAAATCCTAATAAAGTCATAAAAAGAAAACATAGTAATCCAGCAATAAAACGCGGAGGCTTTCTTTCTAACAACTCCACACTATCTGTTAATTGATCAAAAGAATAAATCTTACTCATATTGACCACCTCGCATTGCATAAGATTGTGATTCCACATGTTCTACATGAACTGTTTGGTTTTTCCAAAGACGATAATATTCACCTTTGTGGAATAGTAATTCTTCATGAGAACCTCGTTCTATAATATTTCCCTTTTCCATTACAAAAATTTGTTGTGCATGTTGAATTGTACTCAATCTATGAGCAATCATAATCACTGTTATTCCTTGTAAACCTAATTCTTTTAACATGTCTGTAATGTGTTTTTCTGTTGTAGAATCTAAATTACTTGTTGCCTCATCCAAAATTAAAATGTCTGGGTTCTTTAACAAAGCTCTTGCAATGGCTAACCTTTGTCTTTGGCCTCCTGATAAATTTGAAGCATTTTCTTCTAACAAAGTATCATAACGTAATGGTAATTCACTAATAAACTCATAAGCATAAACTTGTTTAGATACTTGAATAACTTCTTCCAATGTAACTGTACGATCTAGACCAAACTTCAAATTATCATAGATAGATCCACTAAAGAAAAATGATTCCTGTGAAACATACGCAATTCGATCGCGTAATACAGTTCGATTTATCTCTTTAATATGATAATCATCGTAATATATATCACCTTGCTGAATATCATAATAATTCATTAACAATTTAGAAATTGTTGTTTTTCCAGAACCACTTTCTCCTACAAAAGCCACTTGACTACCTGGTTCAATTGAAAAACTTATATTATTTAATACATTTTTACGAGTTCCATAACGAAATGTAGCATTCAAGCACTCAATTTTCCCTGATAACCGTTTTAAAGAAACTTTATTATATTCAGATTCATCCTTTTCTAACTTTAAATCAAAAATTTCATTTAGCCTTTCTCCAGCAACCAACGCGGATTGCATAGTAGGCTGAATACTTATTAAATTTTCAATCGGATTTAAAAAATAAGCTAAAAGCGCATTATATGTAATTAATTCCCCAATTGTCATATTTCCTTTTAAAACTTGTACAGAACCAATCCAAAGAATTATTACACCACCAATTAATTCAAGCCCCATTTTAATAGAACTCTGTAAATTAGAAAGCATTCCTTTTTTAAATACATGTCGTAATAAATTTACAAAGCGACTTTCTGTTTGAAAAAACGCTTCTTTTTCAGCATTATAAGATTTTATCGTTGAAATTCCATTTAAAGATTCTACCAAATATGATGTTAATTTTGCATTACTCTCCATCTCTTCTCTATTAATCTTTTGATATGACTTATGAAATCCAAAAATAATAGCTATATAAAAAGGAATTAATAATAATGTAACTCCAAATAAAGTCGAATTATGCATATATAATAAAATTGAACCTAATATAACCATTAATGTATCAATCATTAATGTAACTGTTATAGTTGATAATGCATCACGTATTTTACTTGCATCCATAAAACGAGAAATAATTTCCCCAACTTTTCTTGTTTCAAAAAAATTCATTGGCAAACCTACCACATGACGATAATATCCAAGCATTAATTGAATATCTATTCTCCTACTTAAATATAAAATTAGATGAGTTCGAAAATAAGAAAGTAAAACTTTAAAAATATATAATATGATTATTCCAATAGATATAATATGAAGTGTTTGCATCAATTGATTTGTAACAATATCATCAATTAAAAATTTAAAATAAAATGCTCCTAACAAACCAAATAAATTAAAAATAATAGAAGCAAAAAACAGCGGTAATAATAAATTTATTTGCTGTTTCAATAAATAAAAAAAACGAGAAAAAGTACTTTGAGATAAATTTTCTTTTTGAAATTGTTGTCTAGGAACCATTAATACAAGAATACCAGTCCATATTTGACTAAATTCTTCAAATGAATATATAGTAAAACCTTTCCCAGGATCTGCAACATAAATTTTATTATTTTTTATCTTATGAATTACTACATAATGTAAAAAACCACCATCTAATACTACATGTGCAATAACTGGTAATGGAATTTCTTTTAATACATCTAAATCAGTTGTTTTTACTCCTTTTACTTCAAATCCTAATATTTCTCCAGCTTCTATCAAACCTTTTACATTCGTTCCTTCTAAATCTGTCCCTGCTATTTCTCTTATTTTCGATATAGATATAGTTAAACCATAATAACGTGAAATCATTGTAAGACATGCAGGACCACAGTCTTTTAAATCATGTTGTATAACAAGTGGAAATTTCCTACCAAACAAAACCAAAACCCCTTTACTAAAATCCCTATTATTTTAATAATTTTGCTTTTCCTAAAAATAAACATTTAATATAATCTTATTATAATATATAATGTTATTATAATGTTCAATATTCGTAATATTAGGATAAATAATTTATCTTAACAAGATTCCTATCTACAAAGATCTATTTTATAAATTATTTAGGAGGAAAATACTATGAAATTAAACACAAAAAAAATGCAATTTTTAACAAAAGAAGAAACTGAAAAAATTGAAGGTGGAGGTTGGAATTGGAGACCCCTCCCAACAGGGATATCATATAAACATGATTATTCAAAAGCTGGAAAAGTAGACAGTTCATATAAACATGGATCACCATGGGGTAAATGGTAATATAATTTACAAAAAAGAAAGATTCTAAAATTAGAATTCTTTCTTTTTTTATATTCAAAAAGATAAAAACAAAACTTAATTAAAAATATTGAATCACTTATGCATATCAGTCTTTATCCTCTTTAACAACATAAAATCTTATCTCTATCTTTTATCAAATTTTATATATATACCTCTAAGTTAGCTTTTAAATAAAAGATTACTTTCATTTTCATTATAAAAAATAAAAGATGGCTTAATATCAACCATCTTTCATCGCCAAATACCAACGTTCTTGTAATCAAGAACAAAATAACAATTAAGACATAGAATTCTAAAAGAAAAGGAAAGGGCAAGCTACGGGTTTGTCATGACAAACCCCAAAAACTACGTTTTTGACTTGGTAAGAGATTCCTACAACCTTTACCGTTTTTCCGGTCTCAAAATTTCATTTTTTCGTCCTAAAACGGTTGTCGCTTCGCTCGATTTCCTATCTTTTTGAAAGTAAACTTTTAAATAGAAATTTACTTTCAAAAAGGAGTCTGAGAGGTATTGTGTATAGTCTATTCACCCCAGGTACAACAAAAAAGCCTTACCTCTGTAGGCAAGACTCCACTAGTGTAGTTGTATAGTATTTATAAAACAAGTAAGAAACTAAAAACATATAACACCAAG
>NZ_AXVB01000039.1:0-13353 GCF_000482345.1 Bacillus sp. UNC437CL72CviS29
GCCGCCTTTCAATTTCGCGCCATGCAGCGCAAAATGTTATCCGGTATTAGCCCCGGTTTCCCGGAGTTATCCCAGTCTTATGGGCAGGTTACCCACGTGTTACTCACCCGTCCGCCGCTAACTTCATAAGAGCAAGCTCTTAATCCATTCGCTCGACTTGCATGTATTAGGCACGCCGCCAGCGTTCATCCTGAGCCAGGATCAAACTCTCCAATAAAGTTAGTTTGTCTAGCATCTAAAATAAAAATTGACGTTTCACGTTGTTTGTTTCGTTCAGTTTTCAAAGAACTCGTTTGCCGCTCATTTGCGACTTCCTTATGTTAACACTTTCATATTTCAATGTCAACTAAGTTTTTCAATTTCTTTTTTTCGCTTTCTGCGTTTCTCGCATCAGCGACGGTTATTAATTTACCATATATTAAATCATATCGTCAACACTTTTTAATAAAAAATTCTTTTTCTTACATAACGTGTGCACTCTTCCGCATTTGCTACTCTTCGAAACAAACAAAAAATAATTTTATATCTTTCTTCCATTGTTTTTTTTACGACATCATGTATTCTCTCGTCTGCAAAATCAAATAAAAGCTCATCTAGTTCCCTCTTCAATAAATATACTATTTCTTTCTGTTCTTCTTTTGTAATCATAATCCCAAACAAACTATCACCTCAACAATTACTCATAACCACTAAAATCGAAACTCATACTATATCGTCCATTATATCCATTTCCTATAATGTTAATCTTTCAGTTCTCTTTTCAATTTTTTAAGCATATAAGTAACTGAAAAGGATTGGACAAAGGGGCGGAGTATTATGTTTTTCTTTTTTATAACAAGTAAACGTAAATTTAAGCACATTAGTTTAATTATTGTACTATCCTTATTTACAGCATGGCTTCTCTTTTTAAAGACATATTCTCATCAGTCTGCTTTTTCAACTGCTACTGGTCCAAAAGTCATTTACAAAGGTGATACCGCCAAAAAACAGGTTGCGTTAACATTCGATATTAGTTGGGGAGATAAAAAGGCAATTCCTATTCTTGATACTTTAAAAGAAAGAAACATTAAAAATGCGACTTTCTTCCTCTCTGCAGCATGGGCAGAAAGACATCCCGATATCGTTGAACGAATTATACAGGATGGTCACGAAATTGGAAGTATGGGATATAACTATACCTCTTATACTTCTTTGGAAGCGAACGAGATACGAAGAGATCTTTTACGCTCACAAGGTGTTTTTGCAAAACTTGGAATAAAACAAATCAAGCTCTTGCGTCCTCCTAGCGGGGAATTTAATAAAACAGTTCTCAAAGTAGCAGATTCTCTTGGATATACTGTTGTACACTGGAGTAATAATTCAAACGACTGGAAAAATCCTGGTGTAAATAAAATTGTATCTACGGTTTCTAACAATTTACGAGGTGGAGATATCATTTTATTACATGCTTCGGATTCGGCACTTCAAACAAATAGATCTCTACCGCTGCTCCTGCAGAAATTAAAAAGTGATGGCTATGGGCAAGTATCTGTATCACAACTTATTTCTAACACAAATGCAAAAAGTAAAGACATAAAATAAAATCTCTATCTTCTACTTTCTTTCGTTTCCCTAAATTTCGAATCAGATTCTTATTGCTTACAAATAACGAAATAAACATCCCCCCTATCAAAAATGGTACAACACCTCACTCAAAAGATGTTGTACCATTTTTCACGCTTATCCTCTTAACTAGCTGACTTACTTCTTTGTCCTATTAAACGATGTAATATGAGTAACTGATATGCATTACACAGTAAAAGTGGGATAACCATTAAATATAACCAATCAGTATCATTAATACGAAGCGCCGGTACCCATTCAAGAATTGTTACGACGACCATAAAGAATAAAGCAGGTATAAATGCTTTTTTATTCGTCTCTTTACTCTTTATATAAGCTACAATCGCTCCGAATATAAATAATATTCCAGCTACCAGAATATTATTCCCTAACGAAACATCCCCATTTGCGACGAGTACTGATCTTAAGTACACAAAATCAAACAGTACAAATGCAATAAAAATGAGCTGAACTGCATTCCAAAGAGAAGATGATCGGAACATTCCTAGTCCAAAACGATGAACCGTTAAATACGCAAAAAACCCCATTTGACTAATTACACTAAAAATAAAACCTACACCAAGTAACCAAAAAGAAATCATTAAAATTTCTTTAACGTCAAAATTTTGAAAAAATTTTGCGTACTTGTCCCATCCTAGAATAAAACCAATCAGGATTGTACTGATTCCTCCAAGCAGCAACGTCGTTAAAAATAGTCGTACCCATTTTCGGCTATTCACAACCCATCCCCCATTATTGATATATTTCTACTTAAATTGTATCAATGACAATTTCAAAAAGCTAGCCATGAACATGTATAAATTCCTCTAAGATATTTATATTAAAAAAGAGAACTGTGTTGAAAGGAGCTCCAGCTAATGAAACGGATGCTGCTCGTTTTAGTTTCTTCCCTTCTTTTTACTGTACTTGTTGCATGTGCACAAGGAAAAGAAGCGAAATCTGAATTAGATTACGACCAAACCAAAAAAATGATTGTCGATATTTTAAAAACCGATCAAGGGAAGAAAGCAATTCAAGATGTATTAACAGATGAGAAAATGAAACAAGCACTTATATTAGATGAAACTGTGGTCAAAAAAACGATTGAAGATGCAATGGTATCCGAAAAAGGGCAGCAGCTTTGGGAAAAGCTATTTAAAGATCCTGAGTTTTCATCAAAATTTGCTAAAGGCATTGAAAAAGAACAAACAGCCTTAATGAAGACCCTATTAAAAGACCCAGAATACCAAGCAGGCGTTATAGAAATTATGAAAAACCCCGAAGTAGAGAAAATGATGCTACAAACAATGAAAAGCAAAGAATATCGTCAATATTTGCAACAAGTATTAACAGAAACTGCTGAAAGCCCACTCTTCCAAGCTAAGATGATTGACATCATTAGTAAAGGCATTGAAAAAGCCGAAAAAGGTGGAGGAGCCGAGAAAAAAGAAGGTGGTGGAGAAGGCGGAAAAGGCGGATCAAAAGAACAAAAATAAAACAAATCTCTACACATAATAATTTCCCCACCTCTATATTTGGCGGGGAAATTCTCTACTCGTAGAGGTTTATTTTTGTTTAACTGATGTTCTATCAATAACTTGCTCAGCTATCGTCCGATAGATGACACCTGTTTTATGTGTGTCCTCGTATACAGATGGTGCAAAATCTTCTTTATTCCAATCTGGTTGTTGAAGTGGAATTCGTCCTAATACATCTGTTTGTAATTCTGCGGCTAATTTATCTCCTCCGCCTTTTCCAAACACATACTCTTTCTCACCGGTTGCTTTACTTTCGAAGTAAGCCATATTTTCAACAACCCCAAGAATACTATGTTCCGTACGGAGCGCCATAGCACCTGCACGAGCTGCTACAAAGGCCGCTGTTGGATGAGGCGTTGTTACAATAATTTCTTTACAAGATGGTAGCATTGAATGAACATCTAAAGCTACATCCCCTGTACCTGGTGGCAAATCTAACACTAAATAGTCTAAGTCGCCCCATTCCACCTCTGTGAAAAAATGATTTAACATTTTACCAAGCATTGGTCCTCTCCAAATAACAGGAGCATTGTCTTCTACAAAGAAGCCCATCGAAATTACTTTTACCCCTAAACGCTCCACAGGAATAATTTTATCCCCTCTTACGATTGGACGTTTTTCGATTCCCATCATATCAGGCACACTAAAGCCATATATATCAGCGTCAATAATACCAACTTTCTTTCCTAAACGAGCTAATGAAATGGCCAAGTTTACAGAAACTGTGGATTTACCAACTCCACCTTTTCCACTTGCAATTGCTAAAAATGTCGTTTTAGAATGCGGTGATAATAAAGATTGGCTTTCTTGCTCTTCCACTGGCGGCGCAAACTGTGCCAATTCGTCCTCTGTAAATTCGGCAAAACGTAAGCCAACCGTTGCTGCTCCAAGCTCTTTCACAAGCTTCACAATAGTAGCCTGCAATTGCATTTGTTCAGCAGTTCCTGTTTTTACAATTGCAATTTTAACACTGACATGCTCTTTCTCAGGCTTTACAGTTACCTCTTTAATTGCATTTGTTTCTTTTAACGTTTTATGTAGAAATGGATCCGCAATCCCTTCAAGCGCCTCCACTACCTGCTCTTTCGTTACCATAATCAGCCCAGCCCCCTGTATGAAAAAATAAAGTAATGTTACATAAATTGGGTTTGTTTATTTTCATTTTCAAAATAAATGCGTTTACATTTCCAGTATAACATATTTTCCGAAAACTTCGTTAACAAGAGCGATTCAAAAAATCCTCCTTATTCAGGAGGATTTCCTTTTTCCGTAAAATAACGTAGTATTCCACGGTATATTGCAGCTGCCACTTTTTGCTGATATTTCTCCGAATTCAACATATATCTTTCATTCACATTTGATAAAAATCCAGCCTCAATTAAAGCTCCCGGTGTTTTCGCATACTTAAGCAAATAAACATGAGAAATTGTTTTAGCTGAACGGTTTGTATTTTCTAGACTCGTTCTTAATTCAGCCTGTATAAACTTCGCTGCTCGTTCATTTTCAATTAAAGAGCGATAGTAAAACGTTTGTGCACCTTTTGACCCGCTACTCGGCAAAGCATTTAAATGAACGCTCGCAAAAAAGTCAACATCGGGCTTATTAATAATTTCTACACGTTTTTTGAGATCCTCTGCTTTGCGCCTACTATATGACTTTGTATCTTTATCAGCTAAATCATAATCTCCCTCTCGCGTTAAAATAACTAATGCACCTTGTTCTTGTAAATAATCTTGTACCATTTTTGTAATTTCAAGCGTAATGTCTTTTTCTACAATATCTTTTCCACCAACCGCCCCTCCATCTGGTCCACCATGCCCGGCATCCAATACAATTACTTTCCCAGATAGGGGTAAGTTCCAAGCTCGCCATGATTTTGTAATTTGAAATTCTTGTTTCACCAAGAAAAACAGTACAACTGCAGCAAGCATAAAAGAGATAATTCGAATTCTCTTCATACCTTTCCTCCTCCAGCTAGTCCCTCTAATTACTTATATGGGACAAGAGGAAAATTTATGCTTCTCTTCTTAATGCAGCTTTAAACGATATCTTCTTTCACCCTTTTCGTAGCCTTCACGCCACCATGAACTAATAAATTGTTCACAGGATTCATACAGCGAATCCTCAGCGTTCGATTCTATCTCCCGCATGGTCATGCTTGTTAAAAATTGAAACAACATTTCCGTTAATTGCTGCTCTTCTTCTAAAGCTCTATATTTCACATCAAAAAAAGATTCACCATAATAGCCAAATTTACTATATCTCGCTCCTAATAAATACGATTCAATTCCAAGTTCAATACAATAATCCTCATACTGCCTGTGCAACTCTTTCATATCGAAGGCATCACGAATATTGGACCTTAGCGTTTTTAATGATAATTCACGAAGCATCTTCCGTTCATATTTCAACTGCTTTTCTTTTTGTTTTTCTTGTAAGCTAACAATGACATTCATAGTACTTATAAACCTCCCTAATACGTATTAGTCTAAACTTCTAAAGATGAAGCATACGTAGGAAGGTAGCACTAAAATATTCCAAGATATAATACATTAAAAAACCGGTATAAAACCTTTCCTTTCAAGTGAGAGAGCGCGTCCAGCTATGCATAGAAGCGATCAGATCCTCCCTCTGCCCCATGACGAATTAAAACAAAGCGAAAAAACAAGTGCAAGTTATCTTTTGTTCTTCGTAGCAGCGCCTTATATGTTGAAAACTCAAAATGGATTGATATAGCTCCATTAAACATAATAAAAAACCCCAGCCAAAAAGCAGTCTGGTCTATGCTAATGATTTTCCCCCATATCCCCCTCCTTTAACTACTCTTAACTCCTTAATTAATGTCCATCTACTTATTGGACAAACACATATTTTCTTATCTCTTACACGTTTCTAGAATATTTGCCGTTTCAGCTTGATTGCAGAATGAATAAAGTAAATTAGCGATTTTAAATTGCAAAAAATATGAAAGGAATGTTCTGTAATTGGGAAATATTAAATCAAATTCTATTATGGGAAGTAAAGTATGCCTCCCCACACCAGGTGTACAATCTTTTTTACCACGGCAGAAAACACCGCCTTTTCCAAAAAAGGTTATACAGAATGATGATGTCACAGCTCCAAGTATCATAAAACAGTTTAAAGGAGTAGATTATAACGGGTGGTTTCCGCCGGATACAATGGGCGCAGTTGGTCTTAATCATGTTGTAAATGTTGTAAATGGAGGAATATCGATCAATCAAAAGGAGGATGGTGCTGTTCTTACCACTACCACTTTAGATGATTTTTGGACCCCAACTGGAGTTATTACAGAAGGTACTTTTGCTTTTGACCCAAAAATCCTTTATGACAATTTATCCAATCGGTTCTTCATCATTTCGCTCGCGGGGGAAAGCTCTCCTAATTCCTGGCTGCTCGTGGGCGTGTCGAATCCTGAAGACCCATTTAACTGGGTATTCCGAGCAATTGATGCAGATATATTTAATAATATGCAGTTAGATACTTGGGCTGACTATCCAAGTTTAGGACTGGACAATACTCATGTCTACGTAACTGCCAACATGTTCAACAATGAGGGAAGTTATCAGGCAACTAAAATCTGGGTGTTCGAGAAGAGTCAGCTGTACTCGATGGATAGCATGACCTGGTATGAGTTCTATGAACCGCCTGGTGCATTTTTTACAACACAGCCTACTCAAGTGTTTGATCCAAATGTTTCAGTTCAGTACTTGATCTCACTAGCCAGTCTGGACAGTTTGCAGCTAAACCAAATATCATTTTCTAACGGGATACCTTTTTGGACACAACTTCAACAAATTAATATCGCTTCACTTAGCGGCTCTGTCATACCAGGTGCTCTTCAAAAGGACTCCCCTCAATTGATTGACACAGGAGATACTCGCCTTTTGCAAGCTATTTATCGTAATGAAACAATTTGGACAACCCATACTGTACCTAGCCAAGACGGAAGCAGAGCAGAGGTTTCCTGGTATCAAATTGATCCGGAGATAAGCACCCCAATTCAACAAGGGCGAGTTCAACACAGCACACACTCCTATTATTATCCTTCTCTCGCCGTCAACTCCTCCAACCATATGGTAATCGGTTTTAGCGGATCATCCACAGACCTATTTGCAAGTGCCTTCTTCACAGGAAGACGTGCAAGCGATGCACCTGGCACAACAGAACAAGTTACCTTACTTCAAGCTGGACAAGCTACCTACTTTTTAACGGATGGCATGGGACGGAACCGATGGGGAGATTACAGCGCAACATGCGTTGATCCTTCCAATGATCAGGAATTTTGGACAGTTCAAGAATATGTGGTTAGTCAAGACTTTTGGGGAACATGGTGGGGAGTCGTTAAGTTCCTTGAGTAGGAAGCAAAGGTCTACCGTTAAATTTTTCTCTAAAAAGCTGGCGCAAGTATAAAGGAGGTACAAGAGCGATTGGGTCGCTCTGATATACAAATGACGTTGAACATCTATACACATGTAACAGATACCCTAAAAGAGACCACAAAAATCCCAAAAATAATTGAACTATGATTTGTCGTGATCAGGAGTGACCCAAAAATATTTTCATGATCAAAACCCCTTTTTCCACATAAAAAAAGACCCCCAAGCAAAAAGCTTGAGAGCCTTTGAAACGTCGATAATTAACGTTTTGAGAACTGAGGTGCACGACGTGCGCCTTTAAGACCGTATTTTTTACGCTCTTTCATACGTGCGTCACGAGTTAATAGACCTGCACGTTTTAATGTTAGACGGTATTCTGGATCAGCTTTTAATAAAGCGCGAGAAATACCGTGACGAATAGCACCAGCTTGACCAGTGTATCCACCACCATTTACGTTTACAAGTACATCGTAGTTACCTAAAGTTTCTGTTGCAACTAGAGGTTGTTTCACTACTTCACGTAATGCAGCAAATGGGATATAGTTTTCAAAATCACGACCGTTAATGATAACGCGTCCTTCGCCTGGAACTAGGCGTACGCGCGCTACTGAACTCTTACGACGTCCAGTACCATAGTATTGTACCTGTGCCAAAGTAAGCCCTCCTTTAATTAATTATCCGCGAAGTTCGTAAACTTCTGGTTTTTGTGCTTGGTGTGGATGCTCTGCTCCAGCATACACATTTAATTTTTTAGACACTTGACGTCCTAAACGTCCTTTTGGAAGCATGCCTTTAATTGCAAGCTCTAACATTTGTACAGGGTAGTTTGTACGCATTTCTAGAGCTGTTCTTTGTTTAAGACCACCTGGGTGGTTAGTGTGACGGTAGTAAATTTTATCGTTTAATTTATTACCTGTTAAATGAATTTTCTCAGCGTTAATAATAATTACATGATCACCCGTGTCAACGTGTGGTGTAAATGTTGGTTTGTTTTTACCACGTAAAATGGATGCTACTTCACTAGCAAGGCGACCTAAAGTTTGACCTTCAGCGTCAACCACATACCATTTACGCTCAACTTCGTTAGCTTTTGCCATAAAAGTCGTACGCATGTGTTTCCCTCCTCGTTATCTTTTCCATAGAAAAAATCTATTGTTTATCTTAAACACGATTTCCTTCCGGGGCTAATCGTGGTTTTAGAAACAATACCATATGTTATGATATCCTTTTGAGTTTCTAATGTCAAGCAAATGTTACACCAGGATTAGTTGTTATAGTTTACCTGCCATAAATAAAGTCCATGCCCTGGCACCATCTTCCCAGCAAAACGACGATCTTGTTTTTTTAAAATCTCTGGAATGCTGTCAGGATCAAGCTTTCCTTGTCCTACGCTAAGTAGCGTACCAACAATAATTCGCACCATATTATATAAAAATCCATTGCCTACAAAACGAAAAATTAATTCATCATCTTGTTCAATTAAATCTATTTCATAAATTGTTCGCACTTTATCTTTTTTGTCAGTTTTTGCCGAACAAAATGAAGTAAAATCATGCGTTCCAATAAAATAAGGAATTGCCTTCTGAATAAATTCTATCTCTAATGGATATGGATACTGATATACATAATTTCTACGGAATACATCAGCTGTTTTAGATAATAATACCCGGTAACGATATTCTTTTCTTTCCACACCATATCGTGCGTGAAAATTTTCTGTTTTTTTCTCTACCTGCAGGACCACAATATCATCTGGCAACATCGTATTTAAAGCATTGATCCATTGCCATTCTTCAAGGGATAATAATGTATCAAAATGAATCACTTGTCCTCTTGCATGAACAGTAGAATCTGTCCGCCCTGATGCTTGAACACGAACAAGCTCTCCTTTATGCAATTTTTGCAGAGCTTTCTCTATTTCTTGTTGAACAGTACGATGCTGCGGTTGAATTTGATAACCGCAAAAATTGATGCCATCATATGCAACTGTACATTTTATTCTTTCCATTTCTCTATTCTCCATTACGATCGCACCCATGCTAGAATACATACTAAACAAAGTAAACTTACTATCGTTAACGTATCGCTTGTTTTCCAACGTAGCTGCCTAAATTTAGAACGTCCCTCACCACTTTGATACCCACGCGCTTCCATTGCAATCGCTAAGTCCTCAGCACGCTTAAAAGCACTAATAAAAAGCGGTACAAGCAAAGAAATAACCGCCTTTAATCGATCCTTTATCGGCCCACCAGAAAAATCAATACCACGGGATGCTTGTGCTTTCATAATTTTACTCGTTTCATCCATTAATGTTGGAATAAAACGAAGAGAAATAGACATCATCAATGCGATTTCATGAACAGGAACCTTTATACGCTTTAATGGCTTTAATAACGTCTCCATACCATCAGTAATTTCAATCGGTGTTGTCGTTAACGTCAATAAGGTCGTCATTAAAATAATGACGAAAAAGCGTATGGAAATGTATATCCCTTGTTCCAATCCTTTTTCATGTACCGAAAACCAACCAAGCTGAAGCAGTACATCCCCTTCTTTATTTGTAAAAATATGCAGAAAAAATGTAAAAAGAAAAATCCATAAGATTGGTTTTAAGCCCGAAAGTACATAACGAATCGGCACTTTTGCAAAAAATAAAGCAATGAGTGCATATAAAAATAAAAATCCATATGAAATCGCATTATTTGCTAAAAAGACAACAAATACATATAAAAAGACAATCAACAGCTTCGTACGTGGATCAAGTTGATGAATGAGCGACCTGCCTGGAATATATCTCCCAATAATCAACTGCTGCATGATTCATGACCACCTTTTCGTAACACCTGTACAACTTCATGAGTAAGATCCTCTAAAGATAAGGTAGCCTTTGGAATCGTAATACCAAATTTCTCTTCAATTGCACGTTTATACTTTAAAGACATTGGAAGATCCACACCGATTTGTTCTAATTCATCAGCATGTGAAAATACTTCCTCTGCTGTTCCTTGCAAAAAGACCGTTCCTTTATGCATAACTACAATTTGCTCTGCATACTTAGCGGCATCCTCCATATTATGGGTAACAAGGATTACTGTGAGCCCTTGCTCTTTATGAAGCTTATAAAACATTTCCATCAACTCTTGCTGTCCTTTTGGATCAAGTCCTGCTGTCGGTTCATCTAATACAAGAACTTCCGGTTCCATAGCAAGTACACCTGCTATCGCAACACGTCTCATTTGTCCACCACTTAACTCAAACGGAGAACGAGTTAATAATTCTGGATTCAATCCAACAAGCTCGATCGCATCTCTCGCTCTTTGCTTCGCCTTCTCTTCAGATACACCAAAATTTGAGGGCCCAAAACAAATATCCTTCTCAACTGTTTCTTCAAATAACTGATGCTCTGGAAATTGAAAGACAACCCCTACTTTTTTTCGTAGTGGTTTTAATTTCTTCTCTTTTTTTTGCGAGGAAATTAAATGCTCTCCAATTTGGACTGTGCCACTTGTCGGCTGCAATAAACCATTTAAATGTTGAATCATCGTTGATTTGCCCGAACCAGTATGACCGATAATGGCATAATACCCCCCACTTGGAAACGACACGTTTACATCATAAAGCGCGCGTCTTTCAAATGGAGTTTTATATTGATAACGATGCTCTACTGTTTGGAATGTAATCTCCAAAGTTCGTTCACCAAGCTTTCCATTGTAAGATGCGTATTTTGCAGTGGAATTTTATTTCTTTTTAATAATTCTGCTATTTTTACTGAGAATGGTACATCTAGCCCGATTTCTCTAAGCATACGAGAGGATTTAAAGATTTGCTCTGGTGTACCTTCCTCTAATATTTCTCCCTGATTCAAAATGATAATACGGTCTGACTGTGCAGCCTCTTCCAAATCATGGGTAATTGATAGCACGGTAATACCTTTTTCATCAACAAGCTTCCTAACCGTTTCAATTACTTCACGCCGTCCTTGAGGATCTAACATTGATGTCGCTTCATCCAATATTAAAATGGACGGTTGTAATGCTAGCACACCTGCAATCGCCACACGCTGCTTTTGCCCACCGGATAATGAATGAGGTTCTTCGTTCAGAAACTCTTCCATTCGGACCATTTCTAGCGCTTGATTCATCCGTTCTACCATTTGCTCTCGAGGCATTCCGATATTCTCAAGACCAAATACAACATCATCTTGCACTGTTGTTCCAACAAATTGATTGTCTGGATTTTGAAATACCATACCAATTTGTTTTCGAATATCCCATACCGTTTCTTCGGATAAAATCATTGTATCATTTACAACAATCGTTCCTGATTCCGGCAAAAATAATCCATTTAATAATTTTGCAAGTGTAGACTTTCCTGAACCATTTTGTCCAATTACAGAAACCCATTCTCCCTCATATAAAGAGAATGATACGTCTTTTAATGCATAAAAAGTTGCCCCGGGATATTGAAATGATATATTTTGCGTGCGAAGTTTCTCTTTTTTCAATGCAAGGCACCCTCTCTCATTACTTTACCAAGTTAGCCCATTTTCTATATTTAAAAAAAAAGGGCCATGACCAGTTACTTGAAAAGAACTGTCCTGCCCTTTTAATCATCATTATACTAACTCGATAATTACCATTGGTGCTGCGTCTCCGCGACGTGGACCAATTTTTGCAATACGAGTGTATCCGCCTTGACGCTCAGCATAGCGTGGAGCTACATCAGCGAATAATTTTTGAAGTGCATCTTGACCAATCTCAGCATTAGCAACTTCATTGCGGATGAAAGATGCAGCTTGACGGCGAGCATGAAGATCTCCGCGTTTACCTAAAGTGATCATTTTTTCCACTACAGAACGAAGTTCTTTTGCACGAGTTTCTGTCGTTTGGATGCGCTCGTTGATAATTAAATCAGTAGCTAAGTCACGTAACATAGCTTTACGTTGCGCACTTGTACGGCCTAATTTTCTGTATGCCATTCGTAGTTCCCTCCTTTGTTGATGAGTTTAAATCCTCAGTCGTCTTTACGTAAGCCTAAACCTAATTCCTCAAGCTTATGCTTAACTTCTTCTAAGGATTTACGTCCTAAGTTACGAACTTTCATCATATCTTCTTCTGTTTTGTTCGCAAGCTCTTGTACAGTATTAATTCCTGCACGTTTTAAGCAATTATAAGAACGAACAGAAAGATCAAGTTCTTCAATAGTCATCTCTAGAACTTTTTCTTTTTGATCTTCTTCCTTCTCGACCATAATCTCAGCATTTTGCGCTTCATCAGTTAAACCAACGAAGATGTTTAAATGCTCAGTTAAGATTTTGGCACCTAAAGAGATAGCTTCTTTTGGCCCGATGCTTCCATCCGTCCATACATCAAGCGTAAGCTTATCATAATTTGCCACTTGTCCGACACGTGTCTTTTCCACTTGGTAAGTCACACGTGATACTGGAGTATAAATAGAATCAATAGGAATAACTCCTATTGGTTGATCTTCGCTTTTATTTGCATCAGCTGGCGTATACCCACGGCCACGCTTTGCAGTTAAACGCACGCGGAAATGCGCATCCTTTGCTAACGTCGCAATGTATAAATCTGGATTTAAGATTTCAACATCACTATCGTGAGTAATATCAGCAGCTGTGACAATACCTTCGCCCTGTACATCGATTTCCAACGTCTTCTCTTCTTCAGAGTAGATTTTAAGAGCTAACTTTTTCAAGTTTAAGATGATCGTTGTAACGTCTTCTACTACGCCCTCAACTGTTGAAAATTCGTGTAATACGCCATCAATTTGGATAGCAGTTACAGCGGCACCAGGGA
>NZ_AXVB01000040.1:0-9620 GCF_000482345.1 Bacillus sp. UNC437CL72CviS29
CTTGGTGTTATATGTTTTTAGTTTCTTACTTGTTTTATAAATACTATACAACTACACTAGTGGAGTCTTGCCTACAGAGGTAAGGCTTTTTTGTTTTATCTAATTTTTTGTCTCATACTTAAAAATAGAGAGAAAAAGATTTTATAGAATAATTGATCAAGACTTGTTTATTTTTGGTAAATCATATTGATTAGTATTTAATTTTTTTTAGGAGATGTTGTATGTGCAAGTGTAACTTGCTCTTTTTATACTATAACCTTTTATTTTTATATACATATAATGTATTAAGAATTAATTGTAAAGGAGGAGTATGTTATATGACACAATTGGAGGAACTAGAAAAAGATGTTAATCAAATGAATCTAGATTTAAAAGCTATTCAACATGATGTGAAAAATTTAGAAGCAAGAATACTAGTAGCTGAAAGGGATGTTTTAACTATTAATAAACAATTAGATAAAATCAGTGCGAATACTACATGGATTTTACGATTGATCGTAAGCGCATTGGTAACAGGGGTACTTGGTGTACTCGCAAGAAACTTGTTATAGGAAAAAAAGGTGTTGGTCAATCAAAACGGACCTAGCGAAGCAGAGGGAGTATTTGACTTGACCAACTGCACGATACCCAAACCCTCTTGGTAGTGAACAAACATTGTTTGTTCCTGCCAACCGGCGAGGGAGCCCCTCAAGGATTGAGGGGTTGGGGAGTTCGATGGATGGGGTCTGGGGAAGAGTTCCCCAGTGGGTTTGGGCAAAGCCCAAGGTTTGTTTTTACCATGCTAAGCATGGATCGGCAAAGCCGACAAGCGTCGCAGACCCCTATCGATTTTGATGCGTTAGCGTCAAAATACGTATAGAGTTACGTTAATTGACTCCATTTCGTCGCTTTGCTAGACTTATGGTATCAATTAATCTAGGGGAAGTGGTGGCACTTTATGTTGTTCTCTATTTCATTTAATCAATCTCACCAAAGTTCATTAAGCCATAATAACAGGGAAAACATTCATGGGAATCCTGGCATCGATCCATCCAGGTTAGACGAGAATATTTATTTTGTTCAAAAAGATATCCGAAGTGTATACAAGGATGTTTTTCAAGAAGCGGTAGACAAGTATAACGAGAAACAAAAACGGAATGACCGTAAGATTAAGGACTACTATGACAAAATACATAAAGACGAAAAGACACATGAGCAACGAGAACTCGTTGTAGCGATTGGGGAAGGCAAAGACGACCCAAAGTATAGGGAAGCCAAAAAGGAAGCGTTAAAACAGTACGCTGGGGCGTTTCAAGAGCGAAATCCAAATTTAGCAGTTTATAACATGGTTTTGCATGATGATGAAGCAAATCCGCATTTACATATTAACTATGTACCGAATTTCGAAAGTAGTCGAGGATTAACGAGGCGTGTCGGAATGGATAGAGCCTTGCAACAACAAGGTGTTGAAGGAACGGGAATAAAGTTAATTGCGCATTGGAGAGAAGTGGAAACGGCTTATATTGAGCAATTAGCGAAAGAACACATTCCGAATTTTGAACGTGCTAATGTAGGTTCACATAAATATATGAAAGTCCGTCAATACAAGGAATATGCAGAAACAAAATCACTTGTTGAGAATCAAGTACAAGAAAAAGAAATGCAGTTAGAAACGATTGACCATCACTTAAAAAGTGCTGAAGAAAAAACAAATGAATTACAAGTAGCGAAAAAGAGTTTGGAAAGTGATGTCGTTGATCGGTATAAAGAATTAGAAACAGTGAAACAACAAGTGGAAAGTGAAAGTGAAAAACTGCAGTTGATTGGCCAGCGTTATGTAGAATTAGAAAAAAGAGTAAAACAACAGCAAGAAGAATTAGATAGTGTTGCGGATCAATTACCAAATGAACCTATTAAAATTCCATTTTTGCGTAAAGAAGTAGTAACAGAAGTACATGATAAAGTGTTTGGAAAAGCTGAAATCAAGAAGAAACAAACAAGAAATTATGTGTTATCACCAGAACAATATCAAGAATTAACAAAACAAGTGAATGCAGCGGTTACTATCAAAAAGGATTATGAGCGTTTGAGAAAAACAGACTTTGTGAAAGAGTATCAAAGTTTAAAAATGACTGCAGAGGGTTGGATGGAAGAGAATAGGATATTGAAACAAGAAAAAGGTGAGTTAAAAAAAGAAGTTAGTGTATTACATAAGGAAATGGGAGCTTTAAAAGCTCATATAAAGGATTTACAAACAAATATAATGGTTTTATACCAACAAACGAAAAAAGCTTTAAAAGAGCAATTTCAGATGCTTAGAGAGCTTGTTAAAAATGAATTGGTTGGTAGGGGAGTTAATAATCATTTTGAACAGGAACATAAGAGGGAAGTGAATAAGCAGAGAGGGTTTGATATGGAAAGATAGACGTGATAATGGTGAAAAAGAGAATTGATTTTTAGTAGATGGAAACCTTTAGTAACTTATTTCATGTTATTATAAAGAAAGACGAAAAAACCGCCCAAAGTCTTGGCGGACAGGCGGTTTTTCATAATAAGGTTGGAATCAACCAATATATATTCTATATACATTCTAACATATAAAAGTTGATTCCTTCCACTAAGGGAGAGAATTATTTTATGACAAAAGTTGTAGATTTTGGACAAGCTGAAAAAAAAGCGAAGTTAAGAGATAGTAAGATTGATAGTATTTATGATCAGTTGCAAGCCGGCGGTTACTCAGAAGAAGAGAAAGCAATGCTCTTACAGTTATTAAGTAAGGCAACTGGCGGAGAAGAATATTTCATTGCAAAAAAGAAAAAACCAACGGATCGGGTGAGATTTGTGCAGATTATAATGGATAATATGGAATATTTGAATGGTATTGGATATTTCACCAATGCAGAGCAAGCGTTTTTATTGCAGATTTCTTCTTATTTAGAATTTAAAACTAATGTAATTATTGAAAAAAGCAGTAATGATAATGAAATTGATGCTAATGCAGCAACACCTAGCTATTTAGCTGAAAAGCTTGGTAAAACAAGAGAGAGTGTTTCTAAAACAATGAATTCTTTGCTAAAGAAAGGTGTTTTAGGGGTTGCAGAAGCAGGAATGACAACTGATGATGGCAGGATTTGCACAAGTCGTACATGGTTTGTAAATCCTAATATTATGTGTTGTTCTCCTAAGGATAGTGTTGATAGAGCAACTCAACATATTTTTAAAAAGTCATTAAGAAATTTTAAGGTTAAGGGCGATATCAAAAAACACAAATTACCAATTTATTTATTTTAGATGTCAATTTTACTATTGACATCTTTCTTTTTTGTATCATTTTCCATTTTATAGGTGTGAAAAAAAATTCACACAGGTGTGAAAAAAAATTCACACCCCACATCGTATAAACCCTTGTTATTACTGACTTTTTTCACTTTGCTCTTCTCACTCTTATATATAGGGCTAAAAGTTCCGCAAGGAACGGGTCGTATTTTTGAGAAACCCATTCAAAAATCTCCACCCTTTTCGCTTTGCTCCATCCTGGCAAAACTTTTTTCGGCTCGTTTGCTTTTCTGGCCAAGCCGAAGGACAAAAAGCAATGCAATGGTTCTCGACTTGGACTAGCAAGTATACGAGCCGAACCGCCAAGATCATTCGTCCTGGATTCGTTCTTATCCGTTATGACGTTACGTTTCAAACCGTGGGGTCTCGTCCCCACACGACGAGCCAGCACTCCAAACAAAAAGCAATGGAAGACCAAAGGGTAAGATCCAAACAAAGGGAGTGGGCAAGCTACGGGATTACCATGACAATCCCCAAAAACATCGTTTTTTGACTTGCTAGGAAGTTTCCTAGAACCTTTACTGTTCTTTCGTTCTCGAAATTTCATTTGTTTGTCCGAAAACGGTTGTTGCTTTGCTCGATTTGCAATATATAAAAAGACAAGATTAAAACAAAAAAACTAACCCTAGCAGAGGTACTAGTAGAAGTTTATTTCTTAAACAGTTGCTTGACTTGGATCAGTAATTGTACCCGACGAACCGCGAGTACTCATACTGAAAAATAAGGGGGGAATAGCATGATAAAACATTTTTACACCTTAAAATCACGTTATTATAAAGAAGTTTGGTAGTCTTTAATTAGCCTTTAACTTAACCTCAAACTTAAGGGAGATGTATAGATGAACATTGGTAGACAAATACAATATTTTCGTAAACGGGATAATATGTCCCAAGAGAAGTTAGCAGAAAAAATTCATGTTTCCAGACAATCTATTTCTAACTGGGAAAATGAAAGAAACTATCCAGATATTCATAATTTACTAATGATGAGTATTCTCTTTAACGTCTCCCTGGATGATTTAGTTAAAGGAGATGTAAAGATCATGAAAGAAGAACTTCAAAAATCAAATTTCTTTAAGTGGAGTTACATCATGTTAGCATCAATGATTATACTTCCTATTTCTATTGCACCTGTATTTCACTTTTTTGGTTATTATGGCCTTATAATACCTTTGGTACTTACGATTTTGCTTATGTTTTCATCACAGCAAGTTGAAAACATAAAAAAAGAACATAATTTAAAAACTTATCGTCAAATAGTTGATTTTATAGAGGGAAAACCTGTAAGTGAGGTAAAGCTTAATATAAAAGACAAATTATTAAAAATAGGTTTAATGCTTGCAAGTGCTTTAATTAGTTATAGTTTGATTTATTTAGGATTGAGTGTATTTGGAAGATAAATTAGAAAACTATTAAAAGTCCTTCGGATTGTTTAACTGGAGGACTTTTGTGTTTATTTACATAATTATCGTTATTGGAAGTAAATTTAAGTTGTTTTTAGAGTAGGTATAGCTAGTACAAATTCTTGAATTGCGCGCTTGAATTCCTCCTTGTTTTCTAAATAAGGATGATGCTTATCTTCTAAAATAGCAACGGACATATTGGGAAACTTAAATTTTTTATAGTGATCTGGTCCAATAGCATCATCATATTTGCCACTAATTACGAGAGTTGGTATTGAAATCTCAGCTGTGATTTGAGTATAATCTTGAAAAAACTCAGGATCAGCATGTACATATTTACGAAAATCGGGGCGGTGTTCAAGTTCTTTGTCTAAGTCTTTTAAGATTTTAAGATTTTTTCTATCCGTGAACTGTAAATCATAATATTTTCCCATTTCTAGCAGTTTTTCAGCCATTGCAGAAAAGTCTTCATAGAAAGACTCGATTGACTCATAAGAATCCAAAGCATTATCTTCTCCTAACCAGCTTCTTCCTACATTCATTTGATGTAGGTTTGACTCTCGCTTGTTTAGTGTACAATTAAGCAAGATTAAACTTAAGACACTGTCAGGGTATTGTTTGGCGTAGTTAGTAGCTAAAATACCACCAAATGAGTGTCCCATTACAATCCATTTGTCTATCTTTAATTCTTGTCTTATTTCCTCAAGATCTAAAAGTAATCTTTTTAGTGAGTAATCTCCTTTCGGAGAGAGTGAAGAGTGACCACATCCCCGCTGATCAAGATAATGCATTTCCATAAAACTTTCTAAAAGAGGGCCACCTGCCCGTTCAAAAGAGTAACTCCAATAACCAGGCCCTCCATGTAAGAAAATACAAGGTAATCCTTGTCCACTTTTGCTTATATGTAAGGTAGTACCATCGCTTGTCATTAAATTTTTCATTTTATAAATCCTCCTTAAGATGAACTTTTCATCATTAATAGTTCGTGACGGTTCATTGGAAAACCTACTTTAGAAATCTGCATATTCTATTCATGTAAGGTTAACATAACGCATCAATATCGATAGTGAAGAAATCCTTCTATATCCTACACGCCAATGGTAAAATATTGTAATTAAGCTTATTAATAGTTAAAACTAAGACATGTACTATGTTTTCACTTTTAACTTTACCAGGGGGATTAATATGAGTTATAAGATTGTGTTCTTTGATGTTGATGGAACCCTTACACATCATGAAAATGGAAGTATTTCTGAAAAAACTATAGAGGCAGTAAAGAGCTTAAAAGAAAAAGGTCTAAAAGTAGTAGCTGCTACGGGAAGACCTCTATCTATGTGTGAAGAAATTAGACAGTTAGGTATAGATACGTTTATTACAGCTAATGGGGCATTTACTATACATAATCAAGAGGTCATTCATAAATTAACAATGGATAAACGCATTGTGCAAGAGATATTTGAATATGCAGCAACAGAAAATCATGGCCTTTCATTTTATACAAAAGAATTCAATATGAATGGTGTAAAAGAAGAAAATATATTAAAAGCGCTAAAGGAAACATTATCATTGAATGATTATCCTAAAACTAATGAACTTATTTACAATGAAGAGATATACTTAATGTGTTTGTATGCCAATGACACGACGGTTGAGCAGTATACACAAAAATTCCCGCATTTAATGTTCAAAAGATGGCATCCTTATGTATTAAGTGTTCTTCAAGAGGATGTTACAAAATCTTTAGCGATACTGAAAGTTTTAGATTATTTCGGTATAGATAAATCAGAAGCTATTGCATTTGGAGACGGGGAAAATGATATTGATATGTTAGAATTAGTGGGACTCGGGATTGCAATGGGGAACGGTCATGAAAAGTTAAAGATGGTTGCTGATTTCGTAACAAAGAAATCAAGTGAAGATGGAATTGAATTTGCATTAAAGGAATATCAGGTAATATAAATGTCTCTTTTTTCTAAAGAGTTGCTATGTATATCCTATACATGCTCGGTTAACATAACGTAACATTATAGGGATGAAAAAGGATCTTCCATTTGAAGATCCTTTTAGCTGCTTGTTTAATTAAAAAAATGTTTTAGATTATAGAATAAAGTATTAGACAGGAGGGAACTCCTTAGCTGATATAATAGAAGGATAGGTGTAACTGAACCTTCTACCTTTTTGTATCAGCAATTTTTTGGGATTTATAGGTGCGAATTATACTTGGAACTCCTACAATCATACTGACCATAAAACTCCACATTACATACCGCCAATTTTCAGTGAGTAACGATACTCCTATAAAAAATACCAACTGACCTAAAAGGGCAAACCAGGAAAGTATCCATGCTCTCTTTAAATTTTCCTTCATTCCATAACCCCCTCTATCCATTAGTGGAATAACACATGTTAATTTGGTAAAAATTGATAATTTGAGTTTATCATAAATTTTTTCGACAGAGAATGGAAAGTATCAACAAGGCTATTTAACATAGCCAAATAGATAAAAGTATATTGTATATTCTATTCATGTTCAGTTAACATAACGCATCATTATCGGGATTCAATGTATTTAGGAGATTATTAAAAGTCCTCCAGATTGTTTAACTGGAGGACTTTTGTGTTCACATAATTATTGTTCTCTGAAGTTGATCTTGTAGCGCTCCTTCTCGTAATTCACTATGTTTTTCAAAGAAAATAGTGAAAGGCAAGGCGATGAATACATTTACAAAATGACAAAACTGTAAGAATACACGAATGTTTGTAAGAGAGTTCGATGTTTTCCTTTTTCTTTTTTCATTATAGTGAAAAAGAAGAACGAAATATTCTCTTATGTAGGAAAGGAAGATAATAATGATTGATCTATTAAATAAATGGATGTTAGAAAGTACAATCAATTTTAATATCGTTGTAGGACTTACAGCACTTCTATTTTTGGGGTCAGTAATTGCACTTATTATTATTTACAAAAAAATTGGTAAACCAGATGAAAGAACAAATGCTATTTATTTAAAAATTACTTCTCGTATGTTTACTACTCAAATTTTAATGAATGCTATATTTATTTCTTTAGTTGGTGAAGATATTGAGAATTTCCGCCAAATCTTTATATTATTTGAAGCTTTTGTATTCTTTATTGGAGCTATTTATTCGTTTAAATTATATAGACAGGAATACAAAAAATTCATTTATAAGAAACAATAAAAAATAGTAGTGATTTTACACTACTATTTTTTATTGTTCATTTTCAAATGTAAACTTTTCATTTTTAGTTAACTGTATATTCTATACATATAAGGTTAACATAACGTAATATTATCGGTAGCAAGGGTAAGGTGGAATCCTTAGTTTTATCAGGGTTTCTTTTCCTTTTATGTAAAATCGATATGCAGGATTTTATACATGGTTGATATAGCGGGGATTTTATGGATCCTCGCTATTCTGTTTTTGCATAAAATCTTGTATAAACTGAAGAGATTTTGGTGTTGGTATTGTGAGGTAACGGGTCTCTAAATTTAAACTTGATATGTGTTTCTAAGCTGGGGATTATAATATGTACTAAATTGATTATGCATGTGGAGATTATGTAAGTTGAAAATGAAAATAAGTAATATGTGAATTATTAGGGAAAAGGGTATATCATTGCTATAGCGAATATATTTTTGAGGTGAAGCGCTATGAAGACGTTATATAGTCCTGGCGATGTGGCAGAGCAACTAGGTATCCAATCTAGTACATTACGTAAGTATGCTGATGTACTAGAAAAAGAGGGTTATACTTTCATAAAGAATGAACGTGGGCATAGGAAGTATAGAGAAAGTGATGTAATGGTGTTTCGTAAGGTTATCAACTTAAAGAACGACACAGACATAACATTAGAAAACGCCACAAAACAAATAGTATCATGGCATCAAGGTGTTGAGGTATTGCCATTAGAGCGACACGAAATTGAGCGCTATGAAGAACCCGATTTCAACGCCACAACGCTACAGACGATGATTCAAAATCAAAAAGAAGTCATTGAAAAGCAAAATGACTTACTACAGGAATTGACCAAACGATTAGCGGAGCAAGACCAGCGATTCATACAAAGAGAATTAGAGTTATTGGGCGCTATACAAGCGATACAGGAATCCCATGCTCTTATAGCGATGAATACAAGCGAAGATATGGTGAAGAATCAAGGTCGTGATAAAATGCTTATGCAAACAATAAGAGAAGTTCAGGAAGTTAAGAAGATAATTGCAGCAAGTAAAGGTAAGAAATGGTATGAGTTTTGGAAATAATCTTTTAAATTTTGATTAATTAAGGGGTGAATTGAAATGGGAAGATACCCACCGATTACAATAATAAAAGAATTAGATAATAGCAAATATGCGATTTATAGTTTTGGTCCTAATATTGATAGTTGCGAGCAATACCCAGAAAGGTATGAAAGATGGCGTTTTAAGATTTTGAAAGATAAAATAACCTCTGAAGAAGGCTATATTTTACTTGATGAGATGCCTAAGGAACATTTCCAATTATTTTATAAGTGCGCATTTAAAGTATATAAGCAAGTTGAAAAATGTGGTGGAATGGAGAATTTTAAAAATATTGATTTACCAGATCGAATTTCATTTATTATTTAAAATTTATAAGGATAGATTGTATTTTATTTTAAAATAAGTATTTTTATATTTCTTTATTTACAGTGTTTTGAATGTATACTTTTGTTGTGCGTTTTGCGGATATCAGAGGATTTGGTATAAGGTCAACGTTTTATGATATTTGAATGTAAACTAATATACAAAAGTTTACATTCATTAATAACAAAAAAGTCCCTTCATAATGCTAAAGGGACTTTGCTCACACAAATGATCTGCACATCAATTCATCTTTGATATACAGATCATTTGTATGATAA
>NZ_AXVB01000041.1:0-7306 GCF_000482345.1 Bacillus sp. UNC437CL72CviS29
ATGTGATTCATATTATAATAAGCGCTTATGTTTTATCAATACATCATTATATGCAATATTGCATATAATGATGTAGCAGGTTCTCTTTCTTTGTATTGTCATAAAGTGTACTTTTTGAAATAACATATAAATTTATAATGAATCAATCTTATTCCCCCTTTTCGGGGATTTAGGAAAGATTACCCTATTAGTACAAAAATCTGTATAGAATTCTGTATAAAAAAGCCCTGCATATAAGCAAGGCTTTTTCTATTTCCAAAATTGCCACCACTTTTTTTGTTGGGTGGCTGCAATCAATTTTTTAGTCTCCTGGTTTTCACGGATCATAGCCATTAGGTTTTGATCACGTTCATCAATTTTTTGAAAATCCTGTTGTTGTTTTTGCTGTTCAGTTAACCATTCCTTTAAATTTTCTTCATGTTTTTTAAGCAGTTCAGATACTCTTTCAGCAACAATTCTATCCAATTCCTGAATAGCTACAACTCCTTCTCCTACTTGGATCTGTTCAGGTTGTTGTTTAGTTATTTGGATAGGTTCAATGTCTATATATTCAGGTAATCCTTCTTTACTGAGGAGCTCAATAATTTGTTTTGTTCGGAGGTTTCTTTTACTTCTCATTTTAGCTATAAATTGAAAAACAGGTATACATTCTTGATGAATTAAATACTTGTTCTTTTCACCTTGTTGGAAATTTAAAAAACTACCGTAGGTTTGACAGTTTCGTTTTATAGTCATAGCTGATACTTTTATTTCCTTGGCTACTTCTTCAGCTGATAACCAGTCTTTTTGTTGCACTGTTCAGATCACCATCCTTCTAAACATCTATATATCTGAACAGAAAAACAAAGGTTTCCTTGTTTTTCTGTTTAGATGGATATTTAGATAATATACAAATAGTTTAACACCTGAACATCTAAACGCAATATATAAAAGAATTACTAGAAAGTAAAATAGAAGGATAGTTCTTAAGTCATGCACAGAATGTTAGTATCATGGGGACTATGGGAATATCTAGCTTCTTATAATAGGACATTTGTTTTTTATTATAAATACGGTATGTAGAATTTTACATTTATTCTTATGAAAAATAAAACACCTACAGATTTAACCAAAATCACTTATAACGCTCTATCTTCTTCTTTATAATCACTTAGCTACATTGAATATAATTGCATTAATTTGCCCCCTATCTCATCATACAAACGAATCTGAGCACCCGCTTTTTTCCTAAACGCAAAATTTGAGTGATTATTTTATTCAACTTTAGATTTTGGCTCTCATCAAGCTATACAACAAAACACCATAGAAATGACAAAAAACACTTATACATAAGCTTTCTTTATTCAGTTTATTCATTAACGTTCTTTATTAATAAAATCAAAAAGTGATTAATTGATTAATTGTTCCACGAACGGAAGTTTGTTTTAACTGTCTGTTTGGTTTCAGAATATACATAGGCATTCCATATTTAGGCCGCATCATCATATTAGGGGAAATCTTAGCATTATGAACAACAGAGAACTGAAAACGTTGGAGAAGTACAGCAAGTATGACTTTCATTTCTTGTAGAGCAAAGTTCCATCCAATACACATATGTTGGCCTGCACCAAATGGTAATCATAAGGTGAGCGCTTAATGATATCCCATCTTTCTGATTTAAAGCAATCTGGTTCATCATAAAGTTCAGGTAATCGATGTGTAATCATTTGATTAAAAAAACATTCGTATCTTTGGGAATCGTAAAATCTCCCAGTTTACAAGAATCAGATGTGATTCGTACGCCAATACCTGCAGGTGGTAATAAACGTAAGGTTTCTTTTATGACACCATCAAGTAATGACAATGAAGCTAGCTTTTCAATTGTTGGATCACAGCCTCCCAGAGTTCCATCTAATTCTTCCAAGAGTTTATACAGAATATCAGGATGTTGACTAAGTAGAAAGATAGCCCATGTTAGAGCATTTGCTGTTGTCTCATGCCCTGCAACATATAAAGTAAAGGTGTGACCAACTAATTTATCATCATTTAGCTGAGTACCATCTTCATCACGTGCTTGAATTAGTGAAGCAAGTACATCCGTTGCGTTTGTCTCTGAGCGTTTTTCTGCAATCATTGCCCGAACGTGATTGTTGAGTTGTTCGGCATTACGCAGAGCCCGATTATAAGGTGTTCCTGGAAGGTTAATAGGGGCAAGTGTAACAAATAATAGCGATTTCGTCATTTGATGAATCAATCTACCCATCTGATCTAATTCTGCTTCGTCATATAACCCAAAAAGTGTTTTTACAGCAATCCGTTGCGTTAACGTCTTCATCTCATGATTCAACTCAATTACAGAGTTTTCCTGCCAACAATTACTTAAACGTTGTGTAAGTTGAACCATTTCGGTACAATACGTTTTTATTTGCTCCCTATGAAAAGCGGGTTGCATTAGTCGACGATGCTGCTTGTGTTTCTCACCACTCATCATTATTAGGTTATTAAAAAACATTCGTCCTAATAGTGAGTCCTTGGGGATTTTTACAAGTGAAGAACTGACTTTAAAAAGATCTGGATTAGTGAGAATCCGTTCGTTTAATTCAGGTCCAAAGGCAAATACATAGGAAGGTTTCTCTCCTTGTCCCAATGTAACGACCTTACCGTACGTATTGTGCAACCAACGTGAATATATAAATGGATTACGATAAAAACGAATCATATTCATTCGCCAACCAAATATAGACTTTGGACCAGGGATGTTTTTTTGTAGTGTTCTCATTTGATCTATATCATTCCCTTGTTTCATATGCACGCCCCTTTTTATATGCCATACATATTACTTCTTTTACTGTTTAAACGAATCATTTTTTCATTCATATGTTGAACAGAAATCTTATTTGGATGGCTCGTTTTATAATAGATACTTACTATAAATTATCTAAAAAATCCTTCTTATTTACTAATGAGGTATCACCTAAAATTTAACGAAACTATACGCTAAGCAATTTCGACATAAAATAAGCCAAATTTCTTTCTTTAATAAAAATTCGGCTCATAATTTTTACATATTAATTTATAATTTACTTTCCTCATATTCTTTCATTATTTTATAGAAAGTATTTTTCTTGAGTTCTAACGTTTCCATAAACATAACAGCAGTAATTTCGCCACTCTTCCATTTTGAATGAGTTTCTTCTATTATATTTATTTGTTGTTTGCTTAAGGTCGAAAGGTTCACTTGAGGACGGCCTAAATGTTTTCCTTGAGATTTAGCTACTGCAATCCCTTCCGCTTGTCTCTGATGAATTTTTTTTCGTTCTTGATCTGCAACATAGGAAAGCAAAGATAAAAATTGATCTTCCATTAATCGTCCCATATCTCCCATCTCACGAAATTTCCGACTATCAAACAGTGTTTCATTTTCTAAAACAACAATATCAGCTTGTAATTCTCTCGTGATGTACTTCCATTCTGAAATTACCTCATCATAATTACGCCCCATACGATCTAAAGCATCTATGTATACAATATCACCTGTACTCAATATCTTTCGTAATAATTGGTACTGAGGACGATCAAAATGTCGTCCACTTGCTTTATCGACAAAAATACGTCGAGCTTCCACTCCACGTTCCATCATCTTATGTAATTGACGTTGTTCATTTTGATCTTTTGTGCTTACACGTATATATCCATAAATATTTGCCACGTTTTGTATTCTCCTTGTATTTGTTACCACAATTATACCATTTTTGTTTATAAAGGTATTCATTAAAAATAAACGTTTATAAAATAATTCAAATCACCTTTATAAACTTGATATTTCAATGTTTCATAGATGGTCCTTAACCGTTTATAAAGGTATACCTTTATAAACAATCTGATATGATCTAAAGGATATACATTTTTTAATGAAAATACAAAAGATTTGGTACGGAAAGAGTGTATTCAAAAAATCAACTATGTAAATAAAATTAAGAAGAGTTCTTCTAAAATGCTATACTATATATTGGATAAAAATTCCATGCGAATGAGTTTATTACTAATTGAAGGGTGAAGGAGGATCAGTTTGAACAAAGAAATTTTAAATTTTTTAGTATATAGTACTTTGAATGTCTTTATGTATCTAATGGTATATTTCTTTGCCATAAAGCCTGCTATTATTACAGCAACAACTGTGGACTATAATAGGATGAAATTTTTAACTATACTATTTGTACTTACAGTAATTTCAATCCTATATGACTTTATAATGAAAAACAATTGCAAATTACAAAAGGGAGTGCTTACAAATGGAATATAAACCTTTGATAATGGGTTACTTGCATACTTGGTCTAAGGGATTCATTGGTGGATATGAACAAGGTTCAGCTGCAGCGTTAGATTTAACAGATGTACCGAAGGAATATAATGTGATTGTAGTATCCGATATGAGATGTTCAGGTGGGAGAGGTATAGAAATACCTACCTTTAGACCTTATGATAAATCAGATAAAGAATTCCGTGAGCAAGTAGACCAGTTAGCTTTAGAGGGACGTCAGGTACTTCTTAATCTTGGAGGTGCAGATGCCCATATTGAATTACGTATAGGAATGGAAAAGTACTTAGCTGATGAGATTATTAGATTAGAAAAACTCTACGGATTTAGTGGTATTTGTATAGATTTAAATCAAAGTACTATTAAGGCAGGTAATAATTGTACCGTTATTCCAGCGGCTTTGAAAAATGTAAAAGATTTCTACAAAAATGAAGGTAAACACTTTTTAATTGCTTTAGCTCCTGAGTTTCCTTACTTGCGTGATAATGATAAATACCTTCCTTACCTTGTAGGACTAGAAGGTTATTATGATTTGGTTTGTCCCCAATTTTATAATCAGGGTGGCGAGGGCCTATGGGTTGATGAAGTTAGTGCTTGGCTCGCACAAAATGATGATGAACGAAAAGAAGATTTTCTATATTATGTGATGGATGCTATAGCAAGTGGTACAAAAGGGTTTATTAAACTTCCTCATGATAAGTTAATAATGGGTCTTCCTGCTAACGGAGACGCTGCTGCTACAGGATATGTTACTGATCCATCCGCTGTCTTGAATGCTATGGAAAGGTTAAAGCAAAGTGGAAACGCTATTCGTGGTCTGGCGGCATGGTCAATAAATTGGGATGCTGGTCAAGATAAGAATGGTCAATCATATTCTTATGAATTTATTAAACGATATAAAGATATTGCTACACGAGTCTAACTAGTCAATTTTATTAAACTAGCTGAATTAAAATAATTTTTTAAAGAGCCTTTTCTTATATAAAGTCTCAGGTGTTCGTTTGAATTAAAGTTGGTTTTCTTTGCCCAAATCCCCGAAATGGGGGAATTAGCTTAATTCATTAGAAATTTATACAACATGTCATAAAGTGTACTTTTTGGGATACTTTATTAATAACATCACCATTTGTAAAATATTGGCCATCAGGCAATGCGTATCTTCCTTGATGATTTTTCTTGAGAGTGCCAACCATAATTATCAACGCTATTTGATAGCTAAACTTTTAATTTTAACATATAAAACAAAAGCGAAGTCTTCAAAGAGACTCCGCCTTTTCAACGTACAATGAATTTCAACAATTACTAGCTACTTCCTAAACATTGTTCCTCATTTACCAACCTGTTTATGCTTTTTCAAACTTTGCAACAGAACCTTATTTAGGTTGTTGAGAATATTGAAAGTTTTAAGTAGATAGCATGTTATCTGGTTTCTTATTTTTATGTACTGTAGAATTTCTATCATATAGATTGTTTAATAAACGATCATACTCATTTCTTGTAATTTCTTTGTTATATAATTGAATTAATAAATCTTTATGTTCTTTTGAAAAGGCCATTTTATCAAAAAATTTAGGATACATAGTACCATTCTCTCCGCTTCTTGTTGAATTTATGTTTTGTATTTTGTAACTGAGAATTAGAAAATTCCCTATCTATAATGATAGATAGGGAATTTTCAGCTGCTGTTTTATATACCGTTGTATAGTATAAACATTAGGTGTCTTTTAAAGTATAACATAAAAATTATAATATATTTTGATTATATATATATATATTGAAATGCAAAATTGCATATTCGAACTTCTCGATAGAGTGTACCCTATTGATAAGAAATCATTTCCTTGATATTATTAGCTTCATAGACTCTCAATAACACTTATCAAAAATATGTACAAAAAGAGGGATAAAAATGGTCTATGGATACGCACGTGTAAGTGCACAAGATCAAAATTTAGATACACAAATTGAACAACTTATAAAATATGGAGTAGATGAAATCATAAAAGAGAAAATTAGTGGAGTAACAAAACAAAAGCCGGAGTTAGACACGTTACTTTCAAAACTAACTACTGGGGATACCTTAGTCGTAACTAGAATGGATCGTTTAGGTAGAAATACCATTCAGCTATTACAGTTAGTAGAACAATTTCGGGAAAAGGATGTGCACTTTGCAATTTTAAATTTAGGAATTGATACAAGAACTCCAACGGGCAAGTTCTTCTTAACTGTCATGGCTGCCTTTAGTGAACTAGATCGAGAAATGATTAAAGAAAAACAACGTGCGGGAATAAAGTTAGCAAAACAAAAAGGAGTGTATAGAGGAAGATTGAAGAAATATACGGATAAGCACCCAGGTATGAATCATGCGATTGAATTACGGAAGCATACCAATAAAACTGTTAAGGAAATATGTCAAATCACAGGAGTGAGTCAGGCCGCTCTATATCGTAGATTAAAAGAACTTGAATAAAGTTCTTTTTTTGATTTGTAATTAAATCCTAGAGTGGCCCCTCATACCCAGAATCGTTTCCGTACCCCTTTTAGATAGAAGTTTACCTTCAAATACCATCATAAGCAAAGTAATACAGCCTGATTAAAAATTTTGAATAGATATAAATTTCATTCCTAAAAACTTTTAAATTTAATATAATAATACATATATATTATTAAAGATTGAGAGGAACATTATGAAAAGTTTAAAAATGGTTAAATTTAACATATGGATATTCGGGATATTATTTATTACTAATACTATTGAATTTATTTCCATACTTACCACAGATCATAAATTTAATTGGTTAAAGGCTTTTTGTGCAATTGGATTTTTCTTAGTATTTATATTAAATCTTTTCGATCTTAAAAATAAAAATTATAAAACTACATAATTAATATCAAATAAAAAGCACTTTTAAAACTGAAGTGAACCCTGAAAATGGGACACACATCAAAACACCTAAACTACCTGTCCCTTATATTCTTTAGGGGGTAGGTAGTTTAATTTTTCCTGAA
>NZ_AXVB01000042.1:0-6333 GCF_000482345.1 Bacillus sp. UNC437CL72CviS29
CATCTAAGCATGAAGCCCCCCTCAAGATGAGATTTCCCATAGCGTAAGCTAGTAAGATCCCTGAAAGATGATCAGGTTGATAGGTTCGAGGTGGAAGCATGGTGACATGTGGAGCTGACGAATACTAATAGATCGAGGACTTAACCATATAATATGAATGCAAATGTTATCTAGTTTTGAAGGAATATGCCTTCAATAGTTTGGTGATGATGGCAGAGAGGTCACACCCGTTCCCATACCGAACACGGAAGTTAAGCTCTCTAGCGCCGATGGTAGTTGGGACCTTGTCCCTGTGAGAGTAGGACGTCGCCAAGCAAAAACCTAAGTCATTTCGACTTAGGTTTTTTTGTGGTTTAAAAATATAATATGTATTTATCTATTTGAATTAAAAATAATAAAGATAAACTTATCACCTACGTATTTCTTAAATTGTAGATGACAAGTAAGTATATTTATTTCTTCACATCAATAAGTTCAAAACGTTCGCAAACGAGTAACATGTCTTCAGAGAACTCACGACCAATTTCATTCAATTCTTTCGTAAAGAACTTTGTATGGGTGTTTTTCCAATATTCATAGGTCTGATTTCCTTCTCCTTCTGCAATAGCGAATTCTTCAGGGACCTCATTCATTGGTGTCAAAGTTACTTCTGTTGTTCTAATAATAGCTACAGGCTCATCATTGCTATTTAATATAATACTATAATCATTGGTTGTTGGAAGTGGTTCGTTTTCTAGTTCATAGAAGATATGCCCAGAGCATGTTGCTGTTTTTACACCATCAATTACTAATTGAGCAAGATAGTCAGGAGAGCACCCAAACTGCCATGCACTGACAGTTTGAGGTTTTTCATTCTTCTTCCAGTATTCATTCCAGTATTGCTGTGCTAATTGATTCATTAGTATCATTCACCCATTTCTTAATCGTCTAGTTAAATATCTCGTTGCTTATGATAAGATTCCGTTCGTTCATAATAGATGGTTTGTTTGATAAATTACATTTTCTGTATTGTTTTTAGAGTCAGGAAAAGGAAAGGGCTCAATAAATATGGTTTATATACTCGTGCTGCTCATTTGTATCCATCTATTTAATAAACGTTTACATATATTTGTGTTAAAGAGTATTCAGAATAATAAAGTTAAGCTATTTTAAACAAACATCTACGTTTTTAAGATTAGATGATTCTTTTGGAATGATAAAACTAACATCTTTTATAAATAATTTGTTTAAATGCGTCTTTTTACTAAAATGAGGAATGCAAGGTAGTTAAATAGGTATAATTGCAACTAACCGATACTCCTATAGAAATATCGGTTAGTTATTGTCTTTTTATCGGTGATCTTCATATGGTTATAGCAATACGAATACAGTGAATACAATAGCTAACAAAATGCGGTAATAGGCAAATGGCTTTAAACCTATTTTTGCTAGTAACTTTAGAAAGGTTACTACTGCTAGCATTGCTACGACAAAGGAAGTAATAAATCCTACTGCAAACATGGGAAGATCATTTATACTTAAATGTTCCCAACTCTTTAATAAGTCTAGACCTGTTGCTCCAACCATGACAGGAAGAGCTATAAGAAAAGAAAATTCTGATGCAGCTTTATAATTTACTTTTGCTAACAGTCCTCCAGACATTGTGGATCCAGCCCTTGAAAAGCCAGGGTATACTGCTAAACATTGAAACAATCCAATTGTTAATGCTTGACGGTATGTTAAATCATCTAATGAATAGGAGGTAGCTTCAGGTTTTTTAACTTCTGCAAAAATCATAAGAATAGCTCCTGCTACAAGCCCAATAACGACAGTATATGGTTGAAATAAGTATGTTTTGATCACATCATGTAAGAGTAAGCCAGCGATTACGGCTGGGAATACACCTAGGAAAACATGTAGTGCATTGAATTTTTTCTCTTTTTGCAGAAGAGGCCTAATGTTACATAAAGAAACAAGTCGTTTATGATATAAAACAGCAATAGCTAAAATGGCTCCTAGTTGTATAACAATCTCAAATGTTTTTGCTCTTTCTCCTTCAAAACCTAATAAGTGTCCGACTAATATAAGATGCCCAGTAGAAGAGATAGGTAAAAATTCAGCTAGTCCTTCTACAATACCGAGTATGAAGGCAATAATTGTATCGCTCATAATTTCACTCCTATTATATAAATGAAAATGTTGTAGGTAGACAGAGACATAGGTTGATATTCATTATCCTTATAAATCAATGGATATCAACCTTTTTAAAATAGAATATTGTTGCGAGAAAGCTGATAATAGCTGTAGCAGCGATAGCAACATAAGAATATTCAGGAGGATATGTCGGTTGCAATTCGTTATTTACTATATCTAGTGCAGCTGTCCAAGGAAACAAATCCTTGTGTTCCGAACTTGCAGTTAGAACATTTACCATTG
Organism: Bacillus sp. UNC437CL72CviS29; assembly: GCF_000482345.1. Lineage (NCBI taxonomy): Bacteria > Bacillati > Bacillota > Bacilli > Caryophanales > Bacillaceae > Bacillus > Bacillus sp. UNC437CL72CviS29. The sequence goes on from NZ_AXVB01000042.1 coordinate 2,416, forward strand.
CTACAACAATTGTTAATATAATAGGCGGAACATAAGTCTTCATTACAAGAGTTAGCAGTACAATAGGAGAAGATAAGATAAAAAGGAATCCACCGCCTAATAAAAATTTCACTAAAAATTGAAAAGATAAAGGGATGCTTAATCCAGGAAAACCTCCTAATAGCCCTAATAGTAAAGTTAGTCCCCATGCAACTATAGTTAGGATCATAATCCAAATAAGCAGAAGGATGAATTTGCTCATAATAAAGTTAAAACGTGATACAGGAATGGTTAATAAATTTTTTAATGTATTTTCTGTGTATTCACGATTAAAGAGATAAGCGGTAACGACTCCGTATAGAAGAACTCCCATAAATAAAATAATATACATATTTACATTAAGAAAAAGGGCATCGAAACTCGCAGGTGTAACGGATGGTTTTGTTTTCATTTCTATATAAAAGGCTAAAACGATCATAAAAGGTGCTACAGCTGCCCCAATAATACTAATCAAGAACATATTAGAACGTTTCAATTTTAATAGTTCTGTATATAGTAGATTAACCAATTGTTCCACCCCCAACCAATTTGGTGAAATAATCTTCTAATCTGTCTTCGCTCATCGTAATTTTTAATACTTCAATATCGCTTTGAACAAACGTTTTATTAATCTGCCCTTGTTGTCCGAAATGAGAATACACGCGGATATTTCCATCATCATGTACTTCGTAATCAAAAATATGAAATTGTTTTTCTAAAAGCATCGCAGCTTTATTATCATTGCTTACTTGAAATTCTAAGTATTTACGATTTGTTTTTCGAAGTTCATCAAGAGAGATCTCTTCTAATAACTTCCCTTTATGAATAATCCCCATATGATCTACTAGCTGTTCGACCTCAGCTAAAATATGACTGGAAATTAATATCGTTATGTTTCTTTCTTGTGCTAAAGATTTAATAAGTTTTCGCATTTCTTTAATACCAATTGGATCTAAGCCATTGGTCGGTTCATCTAGGATTAATAGTTCTGGATAATGGAGAAGGGTTCTTGCGATTCCTAATCGTTGTTTCATCCCTAATGAATATTTTCCTACTAGCTTTTTCGTTTCATGCTCTAGCCCGACAATTTCTAATGCCTCTTCAATCGCATTTTTTTTGTGAACTCCAATGATTTTGGCATTAATTAATAAATTTTCTTTTGCAGTAAGGTTTTCATAAAACCCTGGAACTTCAACGATAGAACCAATTCTTCTTAAAATTTCTTTTTGGTTTTTGAAAAAATCCTCCCCAAATATTTCGACTTTCCCACTTGTCGGTTTTATGAGGCCTAATAGCATTCGGATTGTCGTTGTTTTCCCTGCGCCGTTTCGTCCGATAAAGCCGTAAATCTCTCCTTGATTCACATTTATATTTAGATTATCTACTGATTTTTGTTTGCCATAAGCTTTGGTCAAGTTTGTAGTTTTTATAATTGTATTGATGTTGAACACCTGCTTTCTATAATCTCTTAAGTACATGATAAAAAGAAGGATTTAACTGCTGCTTAATCATTTCTTAACTATTTCTTAAAAGTAGTTTGTTTAGGGATGGAAAAGCCAAAGGTTGTTTTTTTCCACGGAATACTTTCTACCCATATTTGTCCGCCGTTTTTTTCTACGAGAGCCTTTGCAATAGCAAGTCCTAGGCCACTCCCACCATGTGAGAGGTTTCTTGATTGGTCACTTCGGTACATTCTCTCAAATACGTTTTCTAAATCATCTGTTGAAATTCCAGGGCCTTTATCCCAAATGAGCAGCTGATATTCATTAATAGTTTCTAAAAGTTCGATTCCTATTACTTTTCCGGACTTTCCGTAGTATATAGCGTTTTTCATGAGGTTACCTATAACTCGCATAAGACTAAGAGAATCCGCCGTAACGGGACAAGGTGTTTCTGGGATGCTAACTAGTAACTCTATATTTTGTTTTGATAGTTCAGGTAAAAATTCAATGAGTGACTCTCTAGTAATCTCTGAAAAATCAAGTTGTTCTTCCTTTAATGAAAATTCATCAGCATCAAGCTTCGCCATATTAAATATTTCATCAACTAATTGTTTTAAACTATTTGATTTATTTGAGAGTATTTCAAGATATTCCAGTTTTTCTTCTTCTGAAGTAGCAATACCATCTTTTAATGCGTCAATATATCCAATAATAGAAGTAAGAGGTGTTCGTATATCGTGTGAGATACTAGATAAAAGTTGTTTTCTAGCCTTTTGAGACTTTTTGGCCTCAACTTGTACTTTTTCTAGTTCGGTTATTAAGTCATTTATAGAGAAAATTATGTCATCTAATGAATGGTCGTTATTTGTATATAATCGTGTATGTAGATTGCCATTAATGGCGCGTTTTAATTTCGTAACCATGGACTTCCGAGTTTGAATAAAATGAAGTCTTGTAAAGAAAAGACTTCCTGTTATAACCATAAGGATAATGAATAAAATTAATTTTAATGTGTGAACCATATCTATAAATAGAAGTCCGGTGAGGATGATAAACTGCAATAGAATAAGATAGAGAACTTTATCACTCTTCATCCTTTTCACCTACAAATTTATAGCCAATACCCCATACAGTTTGAATAAACTTAGGATTTGAAGGGTCAATTTCTATTTTCTTTCTAAGTTTTCTAATATGTACCATAACGGTATTATCATCTTCTATATAGTTACTATCCCAAACATTGCGAAAGAGTTGCGTCTTCGTAAAAACTTGTTCAGGATTTGAGGCGAAGAACTTTAATAGTTCAAGTTCTTTTCCAGTTAAGGACACTTCTTTACCATCTATGTTAACTATGTACTTGTTTATATCAATTGTTAGTCCTTTGAATGCTAAGAGTGTGTTTTCTTGTATGTTAGCGTTACTTCCTAATACTAAAAAACGCCTCATGAGAGCTTTTACTCTAGCCACCACTTCATTAATACTAAAAGGTTTTGTAATGTAATCGTCTGCACCTATGCTTAGGCCTAAAATTTTATCTACTTCCTGATCTTTAGCGGTGAGCATTAATATCGGGATATTTGTTTTGTTTCTAAGTCTTCTACATACTTCGATACCATCAACTTTAGGCATCATAAGATCTAATATGATGAGGTTATATTTGTTTTGTTCAAATAAGTGAAGAGCCTCTTCGCCATTTATAGCGATATCTACTGTATAGAGTTCCCGTTCTAGATATTTTTTTAATAAATCTCGTATTTCTTTTTCATCATCTGCTATAAGTACACGGATATCTTCCATATTTTCACCTGCTTATTTTTATTATGTTATTATGATCTTGGTAATGAAAAATACAATAGTCATCTAATTATATACTATTAATTGTTAAAATAAGGGTGGAAATAGAGATTCGAATAGAGAGAAGGGATAGATGATAATACCTGCTAAAGGTTTGTCCTACATTAAGTAGAAAGCAAAGAAGCCGATTGGTGAAGACGAATAAGCTATAAAATGGTTAAAGCTTCATTTTATGGATGGGGAAAGTGAGTGAGAAGAAGGGGGATTTTAGGATACACTTATAATGATGTCTTAAAGAAGAGAAAAATTCATCAAAATATTTTTAAAAAGTTATTGACTATTATTATATAGAAGTGTAATATTATACGAGTCGCTGATAGCAACAACGCAAAACGCGACAAACGAAATAAAAAACTTAGTTGACATTGAAATGAAGAAATGTTAACATAAGGAAGTCGCAAATAAGCGACAAACGAGTTCTTTGAAAACTGAACGAAACAAACAACGTGAAACGTCAATTTTTATTTTAGATGCTAGACAAACTAACTTTATTGGAGAGTTTGATCCTGGCTCAGGATGAACGCTGGCGGCGTGCCTAATACATGCAAGTCGAGCGAATGGATTAAGAGCTTGCTCTTATGAAGTTAGCGGCGGACGGGTGAGT
>NZ_AXVB01000043.1:0-4459 GCF_000482345.1 Bacillus sp. UNC437CL72CviS29
TATCTTTCCTTGGTGCTTTTCGATAATTTTATAACAGATCATTAATCCTAAACCGATACCATTTTCTTTGATACTATAAAATGGTTCTCCTAGATAAGGTATACGATCTTTTTCAATTCCGCATCCGTAATCAGTAAATCGAATGTTTACCTGGTTTGTATCAGGTACATCTTCGATTTGAATCAAGATTTCCCCTCCTGTTGGAGTTGCTTCAATCGCATTTTTTAAGATGTTTATAAAAACTTGCTTTAATTGATTCCCTTCACAAAGGATGAATGAAGTATCAGATGTAAACTCAGTTGTAATTTGTATGTTGTTCATCATTGCTTGAGGCTGAAGTATCATTACAACTTGTTTCATTAATACATTCAGGTCATTTGTTTTAATTTCTAACGCCTGAGGTTTTGCTAGCGCCATAAATTCATTAGTAATACTACCTATTCGCTCAATCTCTGATAACACGATATCTATATAATGCTCACTGCCCTTATTTTCCGTTGTTTTTAGCAAATACATGAATCCTTTCATTGCTGTTAAAGGATTATTAATTTCATGGGCAATGGCAGTGGCTAATTGACCAACTACAGCAAGTTTCTCCGATTTTCGTAATAACTCCTCAGTTTTTAACCGTTCAGTGATATCTCGAGACATACTCAAGAAAACGTTTTTGCCGTTCAAATTAAACACACGGACACCAAATTCAGTTGTCATTCTTTTTCCTGTCGGAAACACAAATTCATCTTGCAAAGTGAAAGAAGTGTGTCCTTCTCTAATTTTTTCTAAAAATCTTTTGATCAATGGGGAATCTTGCGGAACAGTACTAGAAAATGGCATCGAGAGAAGCTCTTCTCTACTATATCCAAATCTTTTACAACCAACAGGATTTACTTCGATATATCGAGTTGGGACCTGATCTTCATCCAGTTCTACTACGTAAACCGCATCCGTTGCTTGTTCGATAAGTGCACGGTACTTCATTTCACTGTCTCTTAATTGTTGATGTAATTGATGTAGTTCTCTTTCTGCTTGTTTTCTTTCAGAAATGTCTCTACAAATTCCTGATAAAGCAATTACATTGCCCCTTAAATCTAGAATAGGTGAAACCGTCAAGCTTACATCAATGAGAGTTTTATCTTTTCGTTGTCTAACTGCTTCTAACCTAGTAATAACAGGGTCTTTTATATTGTTGTTTTTAATCTCTTTTATAAATTCTAAAGTTTGATTCATTAAAAAATCTGGTACGCAAGGTAATTTTTTTCCTAAGATTTCTTTTTCTGACCATCCAAATATCTTTTCGTAAGCTGTATTGGCTTGTATCATGTGTCCGTCTAAATCAAATATAGTGATAGCATCTACGTTATGATTAATAAATGATTCTAGCCGTTCTTTCGTTACCTTTAGTTCATTTTCTGCATTTTTTCTTTTCGTAATATCAACAGTAGAACCAACTACCTCAATCACAGTTCCCTCTCTTTTCACAGGCCTAAGAGAGAGCAACATAATAGTCTCATCATTTGGCCAAGGTAATTCGAAAGTGACTTCATTACCATCCCATGCTTGTTGATAATATTTTAGTAGTCGAGGTACTAAATGGAGTGGAACAATGGAGCGATCTACGGTAAGTAAACTCTTACCTACCACTTGTTCAGAGTAAAATCCATGTTGATAAAATAACTGTCCATCACATAAAGTATGAATAAAATTCCCATTCACTTTTTTAAATTTAAAAATACCTCCTTGCAGTTCATGTACGGTATCCCTTAATTCTTGTTTTGATTCTAGTAATGTTTCATTCGCTTTAGCTAAACTCTGTGTTAAACTATATAATTTTTGATGGGACTCCATAAGAAAAATACCAATTAATAGTCCTGAAGATATAAATAATGTACCCTGAATGTCAAGAAGGGTAAGTGATATAGATGGAAAAAAGAATTCAACCGCTAAATGGATTATAGTTAGATAAACAGCTAGATAGAGAAAGACTCTCTTAAAGGGATGAAGCTTCTTGAGATATGTTTCAAAAATAGTATATATAGTAGCTATTCCTAAAGAAACAATCAAAGATGGTCCCAAATTACCACCAAGATAGAAAATACGCATAATTATAATAAATGTTATTGTAATCCAACCAGCCGTACGACCAAAATAAATGTACGAAATTATAAGAGGAGCCATTCGGAGATCATAAAACAATCCCATGTGCTTAAAACTAAAAATCATCAAAATAGCAGCTATAATACCTGCATATATGCCTCCGAATAACTGAATTGATTTAGAATCCATTTTCCCAATAAATACATGGATAAAAAAAGTTAAACTAACTAGGAAAGCAAAAATAGATAGATTAATGAAGAATCCTGTGAAAAGCATGTAATTTCCCTCCTCCCATTGAATATATTCGACAAAAAATAAGAGAATCCTACAAATTGTATGATTATTAGACTAATTATTTAGAATGATAAGATCGTTTTAGGGGGAGATGCAAGAAATCGATAAGACCTAGATATACGTAGATTATAATTAAAAAAGATGATCAATTTGTAGGAAAAACACAATCAAAAAACATTTTCAACTTCTTATTCTTAGGAGAAGCGTCTGCATTTGGATAATTATTAGATGGAATGCTGTGTTTAAGCTTTAGTCCTTTTTGTGGTTGCGAATAATTGATAAAGTACTTACCCTTAATCGGTACATTTTAGGCAGGCATATGTCATCATCAAAAAGACACTCATATGAGTGTCTTTTTGATGATGACATATTATTGCGCGATAAGACGTTAGGTTCCCAATCTAACAAAATTGATAAAGAAGAACTTATATAAGTTGTTCGTATTTATTTTATCATATTGGTAGTAGTTCACTTTCATGCAATTATGCATATTTATTTAAATGAGTGGTGATGAAATTCTAACTCTTTTTCACTTCAAAAAATTATATGTGCATTAAAAACGGTCTCTCAGATTTGCGCATTTATTATTTTAATCAACTTGATGATAGGATAAGGTATTGAGGGAGGGAAAGTTCATTACAGTGGATAATAGAGTCCTTAAATTTAATTTGATGAATTTCAAAGGAGAATGGAGCAGTTTTTTTCTTTATTCTCAGATAAATCTTGTTATAATAACAAAGAAAGCGTATGGGTATAATGTATTATAAAAAAGAGAGTAGATAAAATGAAAACAACAGGAATAAATAGAAAAGTTGATGAATTATGTTTATCCAAACTTAAATCAAAAAACACTTAAAATATCAAGCTCCTAACATATTATATATGACTAATATGTTAGGAGCTTTTATTTTTGGTAATGAGTTTTGAGACTGAATTTGGATAGAAATAAGTAAAGTCCCATCAACGGTCGCTTTAGGTTCTTTCTTAATAGGCGGGGGTGGATATTTATGTTAAATAGAAGTGAAGTTGTGAAGATTTACACTTAAACTAAAGGGCAGTTTAGTCTAAGAAGGAATATGTGGTTGGGATGAAGAATATGGACCATAATTAGGTGTAATAAAGGGTAGGAGTTCATAATGGAGATTGCTTTGATAGTCCCTATACTTATTGTGGAGCAGGAGGAGCTGTGAAATTTTATGATAGCACTTGGATACACACCAACTATAATAGCGATTTTTTTCGCTTGATTTTACGCACCATTAGTAGGAATTGTTGTTGTTTTTTTCTTTATATTATCGTTTTTCTTATGAAAATTTCAATAAATCGAACAAACTTTTGAATAGATTAAAAGATAGTGGTAATTGAATATATAAGTTCTTGAAATGCTGTACTTAAACTATAGGGTGCGATAGTTTGAGATTACATTTTTGGGTAAATCAAAAATTTGAAGGTGCGAACTAGGAGTTATTTATATAATGTGAGAAAAGCTGTGAAGTTAATTGATAGGTTATAAAGCAATGCTTGGATGGGCTACACTGAACTAGACAAAAAAATTAAGGTCAAGTAGACTACAACTAATATATTTGAGGAGAATCTACTATGACGAAAAATAAAAGAGAAAGAAGAACCTTTACAGCAGAATTTAAACACCAAATGGTTCAACTGTATCAAAATGGTAAACCAAGGAAAGACATCATTAAAGAATACGGACTAACACCATCATCATTGGATCGATGGATCAATCAAAATCATACGTCTGGCTCATTTAAAGAGAAAGACAATAAGACGGCTGAACAACTAGAATTGGAAGCGTTGAGAAAGCAAAACAAACAGCTTCTTATAGAAAATGATATTTTAAAGCAAGCGGCGCTGATACTAGGACGAAAGTAAAAGTAGTGAAGAATAACCTACATAAATACTCGATATCAGCAATGTGTGATGTCCTACAATTATCAAGAGCAACGTATTATTATGAGGCAAAACAAGCACAAGATACAGTAGATGAATTGTCACCACTCGTGAAAGAAATCTTCCGAGAGAGCCGTCAGAACTATGGAACACGAAAGATAAA
>NZ_AXVB01000044.1:0-3179 GCF_000482345.1 Bacillus sp. UNC437CL72CviS29
GCATTGGTTATAAAACTCCTCAAGCAATAGAAGATCTAGCTAAAAAAGTAGCTTAGATTTAACTTTTTTGTGTCCAAAATATTGACTCAAATCCAATAGTATTTAAGATATTAATAGTATGTTGGTTTATAGAAAAACAATTAGGAAAATTATTATTCCAAAAATCTTGAATGTAATTGCGTGGCAATCTATATTTTGGTGGGAATTCATCAAAAAATGATTCCAAAACTTTTGTTTTATCACTATAGCCATAGCTTCTTTTATCATATTTTTTAAATTTTTGTAGCATTTCATCTTTTTCTGAAAATTTAATATCCTCATAACACTTTTCTAAAATCATTAAAAACATTTTATCTACTGCTTTATCCCTATTAAGTAAGGTATCATCTAAATCAAATAGCATTGCTTTATAACCTCTCAAATAACTTCACAGCCTTTCTCACATTATATAAATAATCCCTAGTTCGCACCTTCAAACTTTTGGTTTACCAAAAAACGTAATCTTCAACTATCGCGCCCGATAATTGAAGATAAGAAATACTGAGTTGTCAATTGGCAACCAGTTCTTAAAATCAAATTCATTTCTTTGTTAATCATTATGCAAAAATTTATTACAACGGGGTTGGAGCATTAATTAGTTGGTCAAAATTTATTTCTAAAAGTTGTCCTGCGTGAACTAAACCACTTCCAAAACCGTACATAAGAACTCGGTCTCCATTTTTGACTTTTCCTTCACGGATTCCAAGATCAAGAGCTAAAGGAATTGTAGCAGCAGAGGTATTTCCATAATTGACTAAGCTATAAAGGGTTTTTTCCAATGGGTATTCTAATTTTTCGCAAATTGGTTCTATCAATCTTAAGTTAGCACTATGGGGTATAAACCAATCAACTTGATCTAAACTCGTTTGCGTTTTTTCTAAAATCTTTCGTATACTATCTGGAATATTTCTTACAACCCATCGAAAAACTTCTCTACCATTTTGTACAAGGCATTGAGTATCGATTAACTCAATATCATTGACCTTTTTGGATAGTCCAGAACGATATACATGTTGTGCTCCTCTTCCATCACTTCCTAGATGAAATCCAATGAAACGGTTTGATTGTTCATCCCTTTCAACTAATACTGCACCAGCACCATCACCAAATAGAATACATGTACTTCTATCGGTATAATCCGTAATTTTTGAGATTGTGTCTGCTCCAATAACTAATACCTTTTTGTGTAGTCCAGAAGAAATTAAACTGTTTGCTGTATGCAATGCGTAAACAAATCCTGCACACGCTGCACTTAAATCTATAGCGCCTGTTTGGGGTATATTTAATTGATCCTGTATTATACTGGAAACAGATGGGAATGGAAAATCTGGTGTGCTAGTTGCCACAATAATCATATCTACATCTTCGACTTTTTTATTATATCTGTGCATTAAATCTTTTACAGCAGATACACATAAATCACTGGTAAATTCATCAGAACGAGTTATTCTACGTTCATGAATTCCTGTTCTTTGAATAATCCAATCATTATTTGTTTCAACCATTTGCTCAAGCTCAAAATTTGTTAATTTCTTTTCAGGTACATAGGTACCAATAGCTGTAATTCTTGCTTTTGACATCATTTGTTTCTCCCCCTTTACTATAATTACACTTAGTATTATAATCTAATATTAGTATCAGATACTAATACATGTCAATAATTTAAAATGAAAATACTGGTAATTAAATATCCGCTTGTGAAAATATAAAAAGGGAGAGGGATTCATGTTCAATACTCAACAAATTAAAGAAATTATTCCACATCGTTATCCGTTTTTATTAGTTGATCGTATTCTTGAAATAGAGGAGGGAAAACGCGCAGTTGGAATTAAAAATGTTACTGCTAATGAAGAGTGCTTTAATGGTCACTTTCCAGAATATCCAGTAATTCCAGGTGTTCTAATTGTAGAAGCGCTGGCACAAGTAAGTGCAGTTATTATGTTAATGAAAGATGAAAATCGAGGGAAAATTGGATTATTTGCTGGCATTGATCGTTGTCGTTTCAAGAAACAAGTTCATCCTGGAGATCAATTGCGTTTAGAAGTAGAAATGACAAGGATTCGTGGTTTGATTGCAAAAGCAAATGCTGTTGCCACGGTAGATGGAGAAGTTGTTTGTGAAGCAGAAGTCACGTTCGCTCTTTACAACAATAAGAAATCCTAAAGGATTATTATAATCTTTAAATTAATGGAGAAAAAACATATTTTAAAAGGGCTGTTTCCCTAAGTATTGTTGCTAATAGGAATCCCACTCCATGCCCGGCAACTTAAGCATTCGAAACGTCCAATGCCGATCAACCTAATAGAACGGGTTGCCCCCAAAACGATAAAAATGAACTTCGTTGCTACAAAAGACACAAAATTTTCGTTTTGGGGGCATTAAAAATTTTTAACCTGATGGCGATGTGGCGGTACCCCATGCCCATCAACTTAAGAAAACAGATCAATCCCAAAAAGAAAAAATGTGCTTCTTTGTTGCAAGTTAACATAAAACTTTCGTTCTGGCGGGCTCTATAAAATTTTTAGTTGACGAAAATACGTCAGCATCCTTATAGCAAAATCCAAGCGTACCGACAATTGCAAAAAGCTGGAGATTTTGCTGGTGTAGAATCCATTGGTACCCACACCATGCGTAAAACCTTCAGCTATTGGTTCTATAAACAAAAAATGAAACAAAAACATTTATGATAATTCGTTTTTCTTTAAAAAGTATAAGTCATTACGTAAAACTGGATTTACCTTTAATGATTTTGTTGAACAGCCAGCAATTAAATCTATAATTGCTAATCTTACAGATAAGTTTGTATTAGATTTGGGATGTGGAACTGGTCATTTTTCTATGTACTGTGTAGAAAATGGTGCCTTGAAAGTTATAGGAGTGGACATCTCAAGAAATATGATTGAACAAGCTGAAATGTATAACAAAAACGAAAAAATAGATTATATGTGTGTACCAATAGAAGAACTTAATTTGCCAAATCAAAAATTCGACTTAATAACAAGTTCTTTAGTTATACATTACATTGAAGATTACTCACATCTAATTAAGAAAATAAGAGGTCTGCTAAAAAATGATGGTGAGTTTATCTTTTCAACAGAACATCCAATAGTAACAGCTCGAAAGGAAATGAATAATTGGTT
>NZ_AXVB01000045.1:0-2686 GCF_000482345.1 Bacillus sp. UNC437CL72CviS29
TCGTTTGCGGCTGCCAACCACGCGATAAGACGGTCGAATTTAGCTTGTGATAGTTCGAATCGTTGCCTATTCGCTTCGAACCAATCGAAAATGTTGCTAATACCTTTTGATTCATTCAAATCGCTACGTAACGGAATCATATTACCGTATGTTGTTCCGCCATGCCCTATTGCTAATGGTATTACATGATCCCAATGGAAAGTTTTATTACCTGTTAATGAACAACCATCTTCGAAGTATGTCCTTACTTGTTGCAATTCTTCAATAGTAAAATCATCGGGTAGTGATTTTTTAAACGCTCGTCTACGTAAAGATTTCATTACAATCTTATCTGGATTATTTTTTCGCCATTTTCGTGCAATCTCTAGCATTCTTTCTTTATTTTCTTTTCTCCATACACGACCTAACATCGCTTTCCTCTTTTTATTTTCTTTGTAATGGTTACGGCTATATTCTAATTTCCTCTCTCTATTTTCCATATGGTAATTGTGATAGTATTTTGCTAGTCTTTCTTTATTTTCATCACACCACTTACGTTGATACTTTGTAATTCTTTCTTTATTTTTCTTACAGTACTCAAACTTACATTCCTTACATTGTGAATACCTTCCTCCAAGTGACCTTCTTGCTTTGTGAAAACCACTCTCTAATGGCTTCCAACATCCACACTTTGTACATTCCTTTCCGACGACCATTACGCCATTTATAAAACGTTCTGTTAAGCTAGATCGGACACGTAACTCCCTGGATGTACTTCTACAGTCCTTACAATATGTGTGCACCCCCCCAAACCCTCTCTTACTCTTATGGAATTCTGAACTTAAAAGTTTCCACTCGCCACATTTCGTACACTCTTTTCCGACAACCACTTCACCATCAATAACCCGCTCCTCTAAAACTACTTTCTTACGCTTCCTCGGCTTCCGAAACTCCTGCGTCTTCGCCACGCCCGCCTTACTCATTTATTAGCGCCTCCTTAACGAATTTCTCCTCATAATACTTCGTTACTGCATCGACATCCTCTCCGGCTAGAACAGCGCCACATCTACGAAGCTCTAATCCGTATTGACACTCCTGATAACACTTCACTTCTACATCGCTCAACTTCGATAGGTTGTTAAAAGGGCATCCGGAACACTGATTGTCTAAGATGTGGAATGTTTTACTACGTGCGTCTTCCTTTTCATCTTTCATATACTCACGTTTCGGAAATTCCTCTCTATCTTCCGCTAGCGCTCTTAATGATTTTTCACGACCACACGACGGACACCCTGAGCCTTTTTTAAAGTGCATGTAAGCAATCGAAGGTTTCTCGTTCGGATGATTCGGACATGTGTAACGCATTTTCGTATGGTTGTTTTTATATGTCGTCTCTAGTAACGTATAGCCTCTATCCGCAAATTCTTTACGAACAACCTCTATCGTTCTAGTATTCTGCTTTCGATTGCACTTACGACAGCCACCGTAGTTTCTCTTTAAAGTGTTTGTCATAACTTCAATAATAGTATCGGGATGCTTGCGACATCTACAACGCATTGGTGTATGCGCATTTACATATTCCGTTTCAAGTAAATCGTAGCCTTTAGAATCGAATAGTGCTGCGACTTGTTCCAATGTTAATCTCTTAGCCATCGTTTTCCCTCCGTTTATAAATAATCGATAATTTCTTCCGTGCTTACTTCTATATGTACCCGTTGTCTACAATGTTGCTCATCTCTCTTACGTAACTCATCGAGTATCCGCAGCAACAACCTAGATCGCATATACGAATACATAAACGCAAAGTTTAATCCGGGATACTCCCGTGTCGGCTTATAGTCGGCAAAACATGCGTCGATGAAGCGTTTCAATACTTCCTGGTTATATTCCGCAAGCGACCTCTTCAACATTCGACCTTCCATCGCATAGCTTCGAGTGACGTATGGAATTTTATAGCGCTCCTCATGTTCATGCTTTAGGTACTCTCGGAATGTCGTTACGTTCCACTTTTCGATTGGTAGGTTGCGGAAATCTTTCGTTGATATGCGGGTCATCGTTTTCCCTCCTTCGGAAATAAGCTATCGTATAACTTTCTTCGCCTATTCATTTCCGAAGTAGCAAACGCGCTGCCTAATGCCCTCTCCATTCGGTTATAAGCGGTCTGAGTATCACAACAGTATGTTTCCTGGAACCAATCTTGATATGACGGTTGTGTACCGAATATCGAATCGGTGTATGCGTTGATAATGTCTAACTGCTTAATATCGAACTTGTAACTTCCGAACTCTTTCGTAATAGATTTACCTTCGTCGATCCAAAGCCAATCTCCAAATCTCATTCCGTTACCTCCTCGTTAATATACGTTTTGGCGTGCGTAGTCTCGCAAGTATTCCGCTACGTCGTTTCTAAATGCGTACTCATATTCCCAATAGAATTCGTTTTGTTTAGCGTATTCTGCTTTTTCCTCATATTCGTCTGCATGTTTATTTAAATCGTGTTCTATATACGCCTGCTCTTTTACGTCTAACTTTTCGTACATAGTTACCCACGCTAATTCTAACGCCTTTATTTTCGCCTCACACTGTTCGATAGTCATTCCGTTCATCTTATTTCCTCCTCGTCAAATAATTGCGCATGTAATTCCTCATTAGACGCCTGCCATAAATCCCGTCCGTCTTCCGTTTTGAAAACGTTACGACGGATTAGC
>NZ_AXVB01000046.1:0-1866 GCF_000482345.1 Bacillus sp. UNC437CL72CviS29
ATGTTAACATTTCTTCATTTCAATGTCAACTAAGTTTTTTATTTCGTTTGTCGCGTTTTGCGTTGTTGCTATCAGCGACTCGTATAATATTACACGCTTATCACTATAAAAGCAACTCTTTTTTTAATGTTTTTTAACTCCTCTACTATATATAAAATCCCCTTTATAACTTCCTTGCCTCCACTTGCATTTTAAGGTGGCATATTATTCACCAAAAGCGGCAAAAAACTTGAATAAAGTGTACACCTCTAACTATAGACATAATATATCCGGCACAACCTAATCTCAAATTATTAGATTATGAAAGATATCTTTATTCATAAACAATAAAAAGTCACCTATATAAACCTCCCCTCCATACACTACATTCATATTTCACCTTACTATGTTAATCCCTTCTAATTATCCTATCAATATATGTAATCTATACATAAATAAAGAATCTTTCACTATTAGGAGTGAAAGATTCTTTATGAACCTACAGCTACGCAGCAATATACCTTTCGACAAATCCCCATACAGTATTCCAATATTTCTCTGAATCTATCTTTTCAGCTTCTCCGTGACCTGCACCTGGCACAATTAATTTCTCTTTTTCTACCTTTGCAGCATTATACACTTCATCTAACATTTCAAAAGGAACAAATGTATCAGCATCTCCATGAATGAATAACATCGGGGTTTTACTTTTTGCAACTTGCTTGACAGCCGATCCTTCATTCAAGTCATAACCAGCACGGAGTTTTGTAATTGTATTCGCCGCATTCATAACAGGGAATTTTGGTAAATGGAATAAATCCTTTAATTGGTACGTAAATTCATCTATTACAGACGAATAACCACAATCTTCTATAATAACTTTAACATTAGAAGGTAAATCTTCTCCAGAAGTCATCATAACAGTCGCACCTCCCATCGAAATACCGAACAGAGCTATTTCTGCTTGTGGATCTTCTTTTAATATACGCTCAATCCACAGCATAATATCCTTACGATCATGCCACCCCATACCAATATAGTCACCTTGACTATTTCCATGACCACGAAGATCAGGCGCTACCACACTATAACCTTTTTCATAAAAATGACGAATATATTTTGTCATTTCCGAGGCTCTCCCACTATAGCCGTGAACCACGATTGACCATTTATGACTAGATTCCTGATTACGATATTCATAGCCATTTAGTTTTAAATCATCAAAAGAGCGTGCAATTATCGTATTCGGTTGATGTTTTGATAAAAATTCAGCATTTTTCACTTCATCAGTGGCTACTACGTTAACCGATGTAGTTACGGTTTTCTTTAAATGAGGGTTTCCCTCTAAAAATTCTTTTTCTTGTTTCGCATTTAACGCATAGTTATAAAAGTAGTTTCCAACTAACATATACGCAATAACTAGAAGGAGTAAAACTACTATTGTAACAATACTTATTTTCTTCATTCTATAAACCCTTTCTCTACTATGTATATTCAAAAATACCTTATATTACATTATACAAATTCTAAATATAGCACCCTCATGTTGCATCAAGATTTTTACTAATCTAAAATAGTAAGCCTCCGAAAAAGTTTATCCCACGTTAACGGGTGGTAATACTCCCACCTCAAAATTCAGCGAAATCATTGTCCAGTTCCAGTGGCTAGAATGTTCGGTGGGAGATAAACTGCCCGTAAAAACCCGATTGGTGAGGGCCAATAATCAGTTGGGGAGGAAGAACCCCCCACTGATTAAAGTTTCACTTTATTAAAGACCTTCAATAAGCTATATACACAAAAAAGACGAGTCATTCTGACTCGTCTTAAGGTTGCTTGGCGACGTCCTACTCTCACAGGGACAAGGTCCCAACTACCATCGGCGCTAGA
>NZ_AXVB01000047.1:0-1775 GCF_000482345.1 Bacillus sp. UNC437CL72CviS29
GTCGTCCATCTTTCCGGACCTAAGTCCGCTATTAAACCGGAGTGTACTGCGTCGACATACATCTTTAGAAAGATACGTGTCTCTCGCTTTCCGCTCGTAATTGAATATTCCGTTTGGGCTTCGATTGATACTAAGTTGCTATTTTCGCTTATTGTGCTCACCCGTTTCCACCTCCGTGTAATGCCTTGTGAACTCCTTACAAATCGTTTGACGCATCACTTTGGAACCTCGCGCACTTTTTTAGAAAAAAAATAATAAATTTACGTTTTTCTACTTTTTCCACCCCTATACATTTAGTGACCTTAGCGGTAAAATTTACATATAAACGATAAATACTGCATCTTGTGACTTACAAATGGAGGTCATAAGATTATGAATGGTAGTATTAAACAAAATAAGCAAACTGGTAAGTGGGATTTCGTTTTTAACATTTCGAATGATTCTTTGACTGGTAAGCGTAGGCAAATTAGGCGTAGGGGATTTTCTTCAAAACGTGAAGCGGAAGAAGAGATGATAAAGCTAAAAGCAGAAGTTTTAAATAATGAATTTATTAGCACATCAAAAATGACATATGAAACCTATATGAACCAATGGTTCGAAGAAAGAAAGTTTAGTATACAAGAGTCAACTTACGAAATGAACTTCGGTTATTACAAGAATATAATACAACCGCGGTTAGGGTATTTAGACTTACAGCAAATGACGCCCATATTACTACAAAACTTCGTAAATACTCTCGTATCAGAAAAGCGTTATTCAAATTACACGGTACATTTAGTGTTTCGTATTGTAAGTGCTTCATTGAAAAAAGCGAAGACATTCAAACTGATTAAAGAGAATCCAACGATAGGAATTACTCTTCCAAAGTTACCTAAAAAAGAGATTAAAGTGTGGACAGTCGAAGAAGTAAATTTCTTTTTACAAGAGTCTAAAAAACTTAATTCTTTAACGCGTCATTTTATCGCTTTTTCAATCGCTCTCCAAACCGGTATGCGTCAAGGCGAAATATTAGGACTACGTTGGCAAGATATCGATTTCGAAAACGGCATTATTTACGTACGCCAAACCGTAACTCGGACTGCTAAGATTAAAATAGGTGCTAAAAACGCTTCAAGTATTCGATCTATTCATGTTCCGCCTAACCTAATTGATGAGTTGAAAGAGCGTAAACACAGGATCGAGCTTGAGCGATTACTTGCTGGGGCTAAATATCAAGATTTCGATTTGGTCGTATGTACCCAGGAAGGTAAACCAGTTCTTCCACGTAATTTACGTATTACGTTTCATCATTTATCGGACAAACTTGGTCTCCCTTCTATCCGATTCCATAACCTGAGGCATACTCATGCAACAATTCTTATACAACGGAATGTAAACGTAAAATTAATTGCGGATAGGTTAGGACACACGGATATACAGACGACCCTTAATACGTATATTCACGTCATACCTGACATACAAAAGTCTGTAGCTGAAGAACTCGCTAAAGTCATCGTAAGTTAGTGACCGTTAAAGTGACCGCATAAAGTGAACGCGCCACATTTACGTGAATTCACGTATACTCATGCAGATCAACCTCATATGCAAGAACTCGATTTCACTACATTACAGCGCAGTGATAAAATTATTGTAGATACATTAGAAGGGGTTCAGCACGAAGCAGGAGATTTCTTGATTGCGAGCGAAAAAAATGAATGGAACTTTTCAAATATATATAGTGAACTTGGGGATATTATTTTAGGGCATAAACAAGGCCGGACAAACTCTGATGAAAT
>NZ_AXVB01000048.1:0-1536 GCF_000482345.1 Bacillus sp. UNC437CL72CviS29
AGCGGAAAGCGAGAGACACGTATCTTTCTAAAGATGTATGTCGACGCAGTACACTCCGGTTTAATAGCGGACTTAGGTCCGGAAAGATGGACGACTCTTTGCGTACTAGCGTCATTCATGGACGAAGATGGCGAATGTTACCCAACGCAAGACAATGATTGCTAAACGACTCAATATAAGCCGTGAGAGCGCCAATAGACGCAGCAAAAAGCTATGCGAGTATCGATGGGATGGAAAGCCATTAGTCGTTAAGGAAAGACGTAGACACGAGCGTACGCAACAATGGGAGAATACGGTTTATACGATTCTACCGATTAGCCAGCTGACGATATTCGGAAATGAGCCGGAAGCTATTAGTCCATGTGACGCGTAACCACATATGGCGACTTCCACACATGGTTGTAGTTCACACTAACAAGAACTAACTCTTAACAAGAACTATCTTTTAACAAGAAAAAGATTAAGAGACCAAACCTTGAAGTCTATTTCTAACGAAATATCCTTCCATCATTAGTATATTCGGCGGTAATTACTTATATAAAAGAACTCCGCTAATAGATGATTGGATACGATGAATGAAGTGAAATCGTCAGGTTTTAAAAGTAGTAACGGTTTATATAAATAAAACGAATTAATAAACGGAGGTGTTTACGATGAGAGATGTAACGAAACGATTACAACGCATCTTAACGGAACTAGAATCACTAGAGTCCGATATGCAACAAACGAATCAACGTAAGTCACAAACAGATTTAGCGCAGCAAGCTATCTTACACACTATCGAAATTGAGGCGTTTACTACAGCACGTGGCAATCACTTGTCGAAAGAACTGAAACGCATTCGTAAAGAACGACGTAAGGCAAAGGATGATCAAGCGGTATTACAGTCGGTTATGCACACGTTAAAAGGCGTTAAATAGAAAGTCGAGTGCAGTATCGGTAGTGTAACCGGAGTAATTGAACGTCAACAAGAACGACAGGTAACAAAAGGCTACTGACGTATAGACTAATGTAAATTTTACGGTCAAATACGTAGACAAAATCCTAGAAATCTACGAATGGATTAATTACAAGGTGTTATCGATAGGATAGGTGGTAACTAACGCAGATATAAGGTAACGGTCAGAAAAAAAGACCTAAGAATATAGGTCAAAAGAAAAGATGTATCCATATATTAACATTCTTGTCGGTCGAAGGCTATATGTATCGTATTGAGAAAATTCATAACGATACATGTCGAAAACGTAGAAAAAAGAACCTCTGTAGCGACAGAGATTCAAAAGGGATGGAGTAAATGTGTCTTTTGGGAAGACGTCTCGAGTAATGTCCGCTCGATAATTAAATGATAACACGAATTTTCTGGAATTATTAGCGGTAAATGTACCCAACAGAGGTAGGTAAAGGAGGCCGAATAAACAAACGAAATGCAATTAAACGATCCATTACTGAAAGAAATCTACATCGAGGCGCTAATCCGTCGTAACGTTTTCAAAACGGAAGACGGACGGGATTTATGGCAGGCGTCTAATGAGGAAT